>NZ_JBEXCS010000018.1:0-121743 GCF_040605395.1 Streptomyces sp. NPDC005648
GGTGCACGGCGACCCCCTGCCCGTGCCCGGCGGGCAGCGTCCGCCCCCACTCCCCCGCCGACCGTCGTCGGCGGGGGCGTCGGCGCCGGTCGAGGGGGGCTCTGACCGGCCGCTGCTGACCGAGGGGGGCTCAGGTCAGCAGGTCCAAGCAGTCGAACGACGTGCCCGCGCTGAGGAAGGCACTGCCGCCCGATCCGCTCACTGTCTCGATCTTCAGGACGTTGTACTGCGAGGGGTCCGTCCTCCACGCACTACTAGGGACGCTGAAAGTGAAGGTGTGGTTGTTTCCACGGTAGGACCCTGTGGTGAGGGAACGTGTCGTGGGCTGTGCGGGTGCGGTGGGAACGCCCGAGACCCAGTCGTTCACGGTGACCCGGGGCCGCCCGCCCGCGAACGCGTCGGTCACCCCGACCCGCAGGGTGTGCGCTGCCGCCGCCTGCGCCCTGGTCAGCCTGAAGTACACCAGGACGCCGTTGTTGACGTCCTTCCAGATGTACGCCGGGAACGACGCGGCCTCCCCGCCGCTGCCGATCGTGACGTTCCCGGTCCACCTGGCCGCGCGGCCGTCGGAGGGGTGCGCGTAGGTCATCAGCTTGGCGTTCTTGAACCCGCCAGGAGTGCCGTCCCAGTCGCCGAGCCGCCAGACGGTGGCCGCGGCGGAGGGGTCACCGGTCAGGGCGAGGGTGTGCAGGGACGTCGTGGCGCCCGCCGTGACCTTCACCGACTCGGTGTGGACGGCCAGTTCGTTCTTGAAGACGGTCAGCGTGTACGTCCCCGGGAGCATCCCCTTGCAGGAGAACGCGCCGGTTCCGGCCGCCGCCTTCGCCCAGTACTGGGCGTCCTTGTTGGCGAAGCCCACCGTGTACGGGTACTTGGCGTCCATGCCCTTCAGACCGACGCCCGCCACCTTGCCGCGGCCCGCCCTGCCGACCCATCCGGTGATGCCGAGACCGTCGGCCCAGGAGCTGTCGAGGTCCTCCTGGGACAGCGACGAGGGGGGCGCGGCGCCGTCCGTGAAGGCGATGATGTACGGGCCCTGCAAGCCGAAACGTTCCGGCTCGGTCTGGGCCTCGTTGTAGTGGAGGATCTCGTACAGGCCCGCGCCGCCCTCGTTGGAGTGCCGGAGGAGGGAGCGGTAGAAGGGGCCGCCGGACGCCTTCTCATGGTTGGAGCGCACCAGCCAGAGGCCGGCCGAGCCGGTCGTGAAGCCGATGTGGTCGTAGTCGATGGTCCGCTTGCCCGAGTAGTGCTTGGAGTGGGTCGTGCCGTCCGGGCTCTTCCAGACGTCACCCGCCTCGATGATCTTGTCCCGGGTCGAGTCCCAGGCGTCCGAGCCGGTGTTGGGGAACATCCCGGGCCTGATACGGACGATGTAACGGGTGGCGGTGAAGGAGGCGTCCGCCTTGTTCGTCCACAGATAGACGTTGTTCTGGCCGCTGCGGGCCGCGTACCACTGGGTGATCGGGCCGTGGACCACCTTGATCAGGATCACTGACCCCGAGTGCCGGACCGTGACCGTGGAGGCGCCGAGGCCCGACTCGACGTGCGAGTGCTTGCCGCCGTAGCCCTCGTACTCCTTGCCCTTGTAGACGAGTGAGGTGAGATCGCCGTTCGTCTTGGAGACCTTGAAGACGAGGGAGGCGCCGGTGTCGACCACGTAGTTCCTGCCGTCGTCCCGGTAGCCGAAGCCGGCGGCGGACGCGGTGGCGAGGAGGCCGGTGCCGCCCGCGACGGCGGCGCCGGTGGCGGCGACTCCGATCGCGGAGGCCCCGAGCACCCGTCGGCGCGTGAGGTGTCTCTTGTGCGTGCTCAAGGGCGGGATCCCGTCGTACTTGAATGTTCACTCAGCTGCCGCAGGGGAAGAGTGGGCCTTCCGCTTCCTGGTTGCCGCTGGTGGGGGATGGGTTGCCGCCCCGGCCGAGATTTTTCTACGAGTCGCCCTCGCCGGAGGTGCGCGCGGCGAAGTCGCCGCCCACCGCGCGCTGTTTGCCGTCCGCCGTGGCCGTGATCGTGTAGCGGTCGGCCCTGGCGTCCCGGCCGCCGCGCTGGTGGTTGTACTGCCCGGCGAAGACCCACTCACCCTTGGCGACGCTCCGGCCCGCCTTGAGCGTCCAGGTGTAGACCAGGAAGCCGTTCTGCTCGCCGACGGTGAGGTCGAAGTCCTGCTCCGGCAGTGAGCGCCAGGCGCCCGCGTCGCTGACCCCGCCGGTCTGGGCGATCCGCAGCTGCACGGTGAGGGCGGTGAGCGGGGCGCTGTTCTTCAGGGTGAGGTTGCTCTGCGCCCAGAAGTCGTTGCTGTGCGGGTCGACCGAGCCGTCGGACCACACCGGGCCGTCCGTCTCACCGTCCGCGGACGGCAGTACGGAGGCGGGGGGCCGGGTCGGGGACGGTGTGCCGGTCGGCCTGTGGGCCTCCGGCGCCCGGCTCGGGGTCGGGTCCGCCGACGGCCTGGGCCGGCTGGTCGCGTCCGGCGACGGTGTGGGCGTCGGCGAGACCGCGACGGTCTGCTGCTGGGGCGTGTCGTCCTTCTTGACCGCGGACGCCACCGCGTAACCGCCCACCGCGAGCATGCCGGCGACCGCGGCGGTGGCACCCACCACCCGTGCCCAGCCCCACACCACGGGCCGCCTGGAACGGTGGCCGGCGCGCCCCGGCTCGGGGTGCATGCCCCGCTCGATCCGCGCCAGGATGCGGGCCCGGTCCGGCTCGTGCGCCTCGGCCGCCTGGTGCAGCCGGGCGCGCAGCTCGTCGTGCACGTCCTGCTGCCTCATCGCGCCCTTCCTCCGGTCTCGCCGCCGCGCGCCATCGCCGCGTGCACCCTCTGTGGGACACCCTGGGAGCCGAGGATCTTCTGCAACTCGGCCATCCCCTTGGACGTCTGGGACTTAACCGTACCCACGGAAACACCCAGGGCGAGAGCGGTGTCCTTCTCGGAGAGGTCGAAGGCGTGCCGCAGCACGACACACGCCCGTTTCCGGAACGGCAGTCTGCGCAACGCCTCCTGGACATCCACGACGCCCGCTATGTCGGGGTTCTCCGTCTTCTCCTCGCGCTGCGACCAGAACAGCGAGATCCGCCGGCGTTCGCGTACGGCGCTGCGGATACGGGTGCGGGCGAGGTTGGCGACGACGCCACGGGCGTAGGCGACGGGGTGGTCGGCGGCGCGCACCCGGTCCCAGCGGTGCCACAGCGCGAGCAGCGCGTCCGCCGCCAGATCGTCGGCGGCGTCCGCCTCGCCGGTCAGCAGGTGGGCGAGACGGGACAGTTCCGTGTAGTGCTGTTCGAAGAAGGCATGGAACTCCGCGGAGGCTGCGTCGTCGACGACCGTGCCCACGGGCGACCTCTCTGTGAGCGTCATGTAGATGACATGTGATCATCCGGAGGTGACCCGGACGAGATCCGGAAGCGTAGCAGTGATCAATGTCTTGTTCTCGTACGGGTCTTCGAACATGGTGTGACGGGCCGGTCGATTCCGTCACACGAAGAAGACCTGAAACGCGCTCAACGCGGGAACGATCCAGCCGACATCCGCACCCGAACGATCAGGCACCTAGGAGCACCCGCATGTCCGACACCCAGAAGGTCGCCGACCGGCCAAGTGCCGTACCACCGGCGGCGGGCAGCGTCGACCGGTTCTTCAGGATCTCCGAGCGGGGATCCAGCTTCGGCCGGGAGATACGCGGCGGCTTCGCCACGTTCTTCACCATGGCCTACATCCTTGTCCTGAATCCCATCATCCTCGGCAGCGCGAAGGACAAGTTCGGGCACACCCTCGACACGGGTCAACTCGTCACCGCCACCGCCCTGGTGGCCTGTGTGATGACGATCATCATGGGCGTCGGCGGCAACCTCCCGCTCGCCATCGCCGCCGGCCTCGGCCTCAACGCCGTCGTCGCCTTCCAGCTCGCACCGCTGATGAGCTGGGACGACGCCATGGGTCTTGTCGTCCTGGAAGGCCTGCTGATCTGCGTCCTGGTCGTCACCGGGCTGCGGAAAGCGATCATGGACGCGATTCCGCAGCAGCTCAAGCAGGCGATCGGCGTCGGCATCGGCCTGTTCATCGCGTTCATCGGCTTCGTGGACGCCGGCTTCGTCAGCCGTATCCCGGACGCGGCCGACACCACCGTGCCGGTGCAGCTGGGCGCGGTCGGGCGGCTGACCGGATGGCCGGTGCTGGTGTTCTGTCTCGGCGTGCTGCTCACCATCGCGCTGATCGCGCGGAAGGTGAAGGGCGCGATCCTGGTCAGCATCGTCACCATGACGATCGTCGCGATCGTCATCGACTCGGTCGCCGACATCAAGAGCTGGGGCCTGACGACTCCCCGGGTGCCGGACAAGATCGTCGCCGCGCCGGACTTCGGGCTGATCGGTCACTTCAGCCTGTTCGGCGGCTTCGCCAAGGCCGGCGTCCTCACCGCCGTCCTGCTGGTGTTCACCCTGATCCTCTCGGACTTCTTCGACGCCATGGGCACGATCGTGGGCATCAGCGCCGAGGCCGGGCTGCTGGACGAACAGGGGCAGGTGCCCGGGATCGGGCGGGTGCTGTTCATCGACGGGGCGGCGGCGGTGGCCGGCGGTCTGGGGTCCGCCTCCTCCAACACCGCCTACATCGAGTCGGCGGCGGGCGTGGGAGAGGGGGCGCGCACCGGGTTCGCCAACCTGGTCACCGGTGGCCTCTTCGGGCTCGCGCTCTTCCTGACCCCGATCCTGACGATCGTCCCGCTCCAGGCCGCCGCGCCGGCCCTCATCGCGGTGGGCTTCCTGATGATGACCCATGTCAAGCACATCGACTGGGACAAGTACGAGATCGCGATCCCGGCGTTCCTGACCATCGCCGCGATGCCGTTCACCTACTCGATCACGGACGGCATCGGGGCGGGGTTCGTGGCCTACGTCGTCATCAAGGCGGTCCTCGGCAAGGCCAAGGAGGTGCACTGGCTGCTCTGGGGTGTCTCGGCGCTCTTCCTGGTGTACTTCGCGATCGATCCGGTGGAGCAGATCCTGGGCGTGAAGTAGCAGACGACCGGGCTCAGTTCCTGAGCGCCGCCTCCATCATGGCCCTGGCCACGGGGGCGGCCAGCCCGTTTCCACTGACCTCCGAACGCGCCGCGTCGGACTGTTCGACCACCACCGCCACCGCGACCTCCTTGCCGTCCGCCTTTCCGTAGGACGTGAACCAGGCGTATGGGGTCTGGCTGTTGTTCTCGCCGTGCTGGGCGGTGCCGGTCTTGCCGCCGACGGTCACCCCGGAGATCTTCGCGTTGGTGCCCGTGCCCTTCTCCACGACCGTCTGCATCGCCGACTGGAGCTGCCGCGCCGTGCCGGAGCTGATGACCTGCTTCGTGCTGGTGCTGTCGTCGTAGTTCTGGAGGACGTCGCCGCCGCTGTCGGTGGTCTGCGAGACCATATGCGGGGAGACCAGCTTGCCGCCGTTGGCTATGGCGGCGGAGACCATGGCCATCTGGAGCGGGGTGGCCGTGACATCGAACTGGCCGATGCCCGTCAGGGCCGTGGACGACTTGTTCATGTCGGACGGGTAGACGCTGGTGTAGGCGCGGACCGGCACATCCTGCTCGGTGTCGTCGAAGCCGAACTTCTCGGCCATCGCCTTCACCTTGTCCTGGCCCAGGTCGACGGCCATCTTCGCGAAGACGTTGTTGCAGGAGTACTCGAGCGCCGCGCGGATCGGGGCGTTCGCGCAGGGGGCGTTCGGGTTCTCGTTGGACAGCTCACGGGTGGTGCCCGGCAGGGTGTACGGGTCGGGGCTGTCGGTCCTGACGTCCACCGACGAGTACAGGCCGTCCTCCAGCGCGGCCGCCGCCACGACCAGCTTGAACGTCGACCCCGGCGGCAGCGGCTGGCGCAGCGCGCGGTTGGTGAGCGGTTTGTCCGGGTCGGCGTTGAGCTTCTTCCAGGCGGTCCCGGCGGTGTTGGCGTCCGTCAGCGACGTGGGGTCGTACGACGGTGTCGAGACGACCGCCAGGATCTTGCCGCTCGCCGGGTCGATCGCGACCGCCGCGCCCTTCTTGTCGCCGAGCGCGTCGTACGCCGCCTTCTGTACGTCCGGGTCGATCGTGGTGACCACGTTGCCCGGGTCGGCGCGCTGGTCGGTGACCGTGTCCATCACGGTCTTCAGCTTGCTGTCCGTGCCGTTGAGGAGGTCCTGGTAGATGCCCTCCAGCTGGGTGGGCGCGTACGCCTGCGAGGCGTAGCCCGTCACCGCCGCGTACAGCTTGCCGTCCTTGTACGTGCGCTTGTACTTGAGGTCGCCGCCGCTGGTGCGCGCCGAACCGGTGATCGACTCGCCGGCCACGATGATGTTCCCGAGCGGCTCCGCGTACGTCTCGATCGCGTTGCGCCGGTTGTCCTTGTCGTCCGCTAGGGCTTTGCCGTCGTAGAACTGCACCCATGTCGCCCTGATCAGCAGGGCGAGCACGAGCAGCAGCACGAAGACGGAGGTCCGCCTGATCGTCTTGTTCATCCCGTGAGAAAGACGATCAGGAACGGGCGATCGTTCCCTGGCGCCCGTTCTCTCATCGAGGTCTCAGGAACTCCGAGGCTCCTCCAGCGTCATCACGACCTCGTCGATCTCCTCACCCCGCGCGTTGGCGAACCCCCTCGCGTGGGCCGTCAGCCGGAAGCCGCACTTCTCCAGCACCCGCCGTGACGCGGCGTTGTCGGCGGCCGCGCGGGCGTACAGCGGGCGCTCCGGGACCTCGGCCAGCAGCGCCCGCAGGGCAGCCGTGGCGATGCCCCGGCCCCAGTACGCGCGGTCGATCCAGTACGTCACCTCGCGCTCGCCCGGATCGCCGTAGACCCCCGCGCTGCCCACCACGTCCCCGTCCGCCAGGACCGTGAGGATCACGTCCCGGGAGGCCCGGATCCGTTTCCAGTGGGCTTCGAAGGCGTCCCGGTCCGCCGGGTCCTTCGCCGTGAACGCGGCCATGCGCAGGGCCTCGGGATCGTTCATCTGACGGAAGAAGACCGGCAGATCACTGTCGTGCACTTCGCGCAGTACGACATCCATGGGGCCCGAGCCTAGGAGTCAGAGCCTTCTGGTCGCCAGCGTCAGGCGGTCCCGCGCGTCGAACAGGGCGTCCTTCACCATCTGTTCATGTGCGGGGGTCAGCCGCGCCACCGGCACCGAGCAGCTGATCGCGTCGCGGGCCGGCGTCCGGTACGGGATCGCCACGCCGAAGCAGCGCAGGCCGAGCGTGTTCTCCTCGCGGTCGACCGCGAAGCCCTGCTCCCGCACCTGGCGCAGCTCCTCGATCAGCCTCTCCCGGTCGGTGATCGTGTGCTCGGTCAGGGCGGGCAGCGTCTCGGGCAGCATCTTGCGGACCTGCTCGTCCGAGTACGTGCTCAGCAGCGCCTTGCCGAGGGAGGTCGAGTGGGCCGGGAGACGGCGGCCGACGCGGGTGAAGGGCCGCAGATAGTGCTGGGACTGGCGGGTGGCCAGATAGACCACGTTGGTGCCGTCGAGGCGGGCCAGGTGGATGGTCTCGGTGGTGTCGTCCGACAGCCGGTCCAGGGTGGGCCGTGCCGCCGCGACCACCTCGTCGCCGTCGATGTAGGAGGTGCCGACCAGCAGCGCCCGTACGCCGATGCCGTACCGCGTGCCCGTCGCGTCCGTCTCCACCCAGCCCAGCTCGACCAGTGTGCGCAGCAGCATGTAGAGGCTGGACTTGGGATACCCGACGGCCTCCTGGACCGATGCGAGGGAGTGCATACCGGGCCGGCCGGCGAAGTATTCGAGCAGTTCAACCGTCCGCACCGCGGACTTGACCTGTGCCCCGCCGCCTGTCTCGCCTGCCGACATCGCCCTTGACCCCTTCGTTGGACGAGAAACCGAAGTTATAGTCTCCAACAGCATATTCATCATCAGAGACAGCGTTCAGTATATCGAACGACCCTGGTGAATGACCCAGTCATACCTGGAGGGACCCGCGGTGGCAGCAGCACCAGTCTGGAGTGTCGACCCCCGAACCGGGAAGCAGCGTGAACAGGTTGCGGTGGAGGCCACAGCCCAGGAGGTGGACGCCGCCGTCCGCGCCGCGCACGCCGCGCGTGGCTCCCTCGCCGACCGCGCGGTCCGCGCGGCCTTCCTGCGCACCGCCGCCGAGCAGCTGGAGGCGGCCAAGGACGGGCTCGTCGAGACCGCCGACGCCGAGACCGCGCTCGGCCCGGTCCGCCTCACCGGCGAACTCGCCCGCACCTGCTACCAGCTGCGGGCCTTCGCGGACATCGTCGACGAGGGCGCCTTCCTCGACGTGATCATCAACCACCCCGACGACACCGCGACCCCGCCCATCCCGGACCTGCGCCGCTACAAGGTGCCCCTCGGCGTCGTCGCCGTCTACTCGGCCTCCAACTTCCCCTTCGCCTTCTCGGTCGCCGGCGGCGACACCGCGAGCGCGCTCGGCGCCGGCTGCCCGGTCGTCGTCAAGGCACACCCCGACCACCCGGCCCTGTCCGAGCTGGTCGCCAAGGTGCTGCGCAGGGCGGCCGTCGCCCACGGCGTCCCCGAGGGCGTCGTCGGCCTGGTGCACGGCTTCGAGGCGGGCGTCGAGCTGGTCAAGCACCCGCTGGTCGCCGCGGCCGGCTTCACCGGTTCGGTACGGGGCGGTCGTGCCCTCTTCGACGCCGCCGCCGCCCGTCCGACCCCGATCCCCTTCCACGGCGAGCTGGGCTCCCTGAACCCCGTCGTCGTCACCGAGGCGGCGGCCGCGGAGCGGGCGGAGGCCATCGGCACCGGTCTCGCCGGGTCCATGACGCTGGGTGTCGGCCAGTTCTGTGTGAAGCCGGGGCTGGTCCTCGCGCCGTCCGGCGCGGCCGGCGACCGCTTCCTGAAGTCCCTGACCGACGCCGTGAGCGACACCGACGCCGGCGTGCTGCTCGACCGCCGGATGCGGGACAACTTCATCGCCGGGGTCGCTGAGCGCGGCGAGCTGCCGGACGTGGAGACGCCGGTGACGCCCGGGGCGGGCGGTGAGCACACCGTCAGCGCCGGATTCCTCACCGTGGCGGCGGAGAAGCTGGCCGAGGAGGGGGCGTACGACCTGCTCCTGGAGGAGTGCTTCGGTCCGGTGACGGTCGTGGCGCGCTACGACGACGACACCCAGGTCCAGTCCGTGCTGTCCCGGCTGCCGGGCAACCTCACGGCGACGGTCCATCTCTCGGCGGAGGAGGCGGCCGGCGAGGGCCGCGGCGCGGAGCTGCTCGCCGAGCTCACGCCGCTGGCCGGCCGGGTGCTGGTGAACGGCTGGCCGACCGGGGTCGCGGTGGCGCCCGCCCAGCATCACGGGGGCCCGTACCCGGCGACGACCTCGACGTCGACCTCCGTCGGCGGCACGGCCATCGAGCGGTGGATGCGGCCGGTGGTGTACCAGGGTGCGCCCGAGGCGCTGCTGCCGCCGGAGCTGCGGGACGACAACCCCTTGGGGCTGCCCCGGCGGTTCGACGGGCGCCTCGAACGCTGAACGGCCCCGGGCCCGCGCCGAGCACCCACGACTGACACACTCACTGGATGGACGTGGAACTTCCCGAACTGCCCTTCCCGCTCCGCACCTATGGGCCCGAGGGCAACTGGTCGTACGAAGATGGTGTGCTCACGGGGTGGGCCGGACCCCGGCAGGATCGTTTCGTGCCGCCCACCGGGGAGGCGTTGGAGCCCGCATCCGACGCTCCCCGGCTGCTGGGGTCGCCCGAGGGGGACTTCCAGTTGATAGCGCGGGTCACCGTCGGGTTCGCCGGGGCCTTCGACGCGGGGGTGCTCTATCTGCATGTCGGTGAGCGGGCCTGGGCCAAGCTCTGCCTGGAGTACTCCCCGGATGTGCCCACCGTCTGCACGGTGGTCACCCGGGGACACTCCGACGACGCCAACTCCTTCACCGTGGACGGCAGTTCGGTCTGGCTCCGGATCAGCCGCACCGGCCGCGCCTTCGCCTTCCACGCCTCCCGGGACGGCAGGCGCTGGATCTTCGTCCGGCTGTTCACCCTGGGCGACGAGAAGGAGGCGGACGCGGCCCTGGTCGGGTTCATGACCCAGTCGCCGATGGGAGAGGGCTGTGTGGTCACCTACGACCACATCGAGTTCCGGCCCAACTGGCCCAAGGATCTGCGGGACGGCAGCTGATCCCGTGGGGCGCCGGGGGCTCGGCCCCCGGCGCTCACCGCAGCCGGGACGTGGCCGCGCCCGTCACCACGAGCAGCCCCGCGCTGATCACCAGCGCCGCCCGCATCCCCCCGGCGAACCCGCCGGAGACCAGCGCCCCGAAGACGGCGATGCCGAGGCCTCCGGCCACCTGCCGCGCGGCGTTCAGCATCCCCGCCGCCACCCCCGCCCGCTCCACCGGCACCGCGTCCATCATCGCCGCCGTCAGCGGCGGCACCGTCAGCGCGCACCCCAGCGCCAACGGCACCAGCAGCACCGCCACCAGCACGGACGACGTTCCGGTGCCGACGTACAGCAGGACCAGCAGTCCCGCCACGGCCACGCCCTGTCCCACCAGCATCGGCACCTTCGCGCCGTACCGCCCCGCGAGCTTGCCGGCGACGACGTTCGTCACCGCGATCAGCCCCGTCATCGGCAGGAAGGCCAGCCCGGCCCGCAGCGCCGACAGCCCCTGGACCTGCTGGAAGAAGAGCGAGAAGACGAACACCACGCTGTAGAAGGCCACGCTGACCGCGGCCCCCGCGGCGACCGCCACGGCCACCGTCCGGTCGCGGAACAACCCGAGCGGGACGACCGGATGGGGACTGCGGCCCTCGATCCGGACGAACACGACGGCCGCGACGACGGCGACGCCCGCCGCCGTCCATCCCGCCGTCCCGCCCTCGATCACCGCGAAGGTCAGGGCGGTCAGCGCCAGCACGGCCGTCACCTGCCCCGGCACATCCAGCGGCGCGGGCCGGCGGACCGAGCGGGGCGCCCGTACCAGCAGCGTCAGGATCACTGCCCCCACCGGCAGATTGACGAAGAAGATCCCCCGCCAGTCCCAGGCCGTCGTCAGCAGACCGCCCGCCACCGGGCCGAGCGCCACCGCCGCGGAGCCGCCGGCGGCCCAGGTGGCCACCGCCCGTGCCCGCCGCGCCGGTTGCGGGAACGCCTGCCGCACCAGTGACAGCGAGGCCGGCAGGACGACGGCCGCGGCCATCCCCTGCACCACCCGTGCGCCGATCAGCAGCGACAGGTCCGGTGCCAGTCCGCAGGCGACCGAGGCGAGGGTGAAGACCGTCGTGCCGAGGGCGAACGCCCGGCTCGCGCCCGCCCGGTCCGCGAAGGCGCCGGTGGAGAGCATCAGCGCGGCGAAGGGCAGGGTGTAGGCGTCCACCACCCACTGCAGACCTGCCATCCCCGCCCCCAGGGAGTGACCCATCGCGGGCAGGGCCACGTTCACCACGGACGCGTCGAGGCAGATCAGCGCGAAGCCGAGGAGCGCGGCGGTGAGGGTGAGCGCCGGGGAGGACCGGTCGGTCTCCAACTCACGCCCCCGGAGGGCGAGTTCGCCGCCCCTGGCCATCTGGTTCGTCGTCATGCGTCCATGCTGCGGAACCGTGCCGTCGTACAGTAGTGGCCTGAATGCCATACGTCCGGAGGTTCTGGCCATGCCGAGGAAGCGGACACCGCACCGTGTCGCCGTCGTCGCGCCGTCGCCCGTCTCGATGTTCAACCTCGCCATCCCCGAGCTGATGTTCGGCAAGGTCGAGGTGGACGGCCGGCCGGGCTACGAGGTGGTCATCTGCGCCGCCGAACCGGGACCGGTGCCCACGTCCGGCGGGCTCGACCTCTACGTCCGCCACGGCCTCGAGGCGATCGAGGGGGCCGACACGGTGGTGGTCGCCGGCACCGGGGAGCCGTATCTGCCGGACCCGCGGATCGTGGCCGCCGTCAAGGAGGCCGCCGCCGGCGGCAAGCGCATCTCCTCCCTGTGCACCGGCGCCTTCCAGCTCGCCGAGGCCGGACTGCTGGAGGGGCGCAGGGCGACGACGTACTGGGCGCACGCCGAGGAGATGCGGCGGCGCTACCCGCGGGTCGACCTCCAGGGAGACGTGCTCTACGTCCAGGACGGCCCGTACGTCACCGCGTCCGGCTACGCGGCAGGCATCGACCTCTGTCTGCACATCATCCGCACCGACTACGGCGCCGCCGTCGCCAACGAGGTCGCCCGCCGCGCCCTCGTCGCGCCCGTGCGGCCCGGCGGCCAGACCCAGTTCACCCACACCCCGCTGCCGCCCGAGCGGGGCCATGCCTGCGCCGACACCCGGGGCTGGGCCATGCGCAACCTCGACAAGCCCCTCACCCTCACCGACCTGGCCCGCCACGCGGGCGTCTCCGTGCGCACCCTCACCCGCCGCTTCCACGCCGAGAGCGGTGTCAGCCCGCTGCAGTGGCTGCTCCACCAGCGCGTCGAGCGGGCGAAGGAGCTGCTGGAGACCACCACCCTGCCCATGGACCAGGTGGCCCGCGCCTGCGGCCTCGGTACCGCCGACTCGCTGCGTGCCCATGTGGTCCGCCGGACGGGGCTGACGCCGAGCGCCTACCGGGCACAGTTCAGCCGTCTGGGAACCGAGGACGCCGTCGGCTCGTCCAACGCTGCATGATCAGTGACCGAGTACGGGGCGCCCGGGTGATCCGTACGGTGCTGCCCGTCGAGGCCGAGGCCGTCACCGCTCTGCACGCGCGGGCCCGGGCGACGTACTACCCGGACGGAGTACCGCAGGACGGCACCGACTGGCTCGCCGCCTGGCGGGCCGCCGTGCGGAGGCCGGACGGACAGGTGCTGTGCCTGGTGGAGGACGGCCGCATGGTCGCCATCGCCTCTTTCCGGACCCCGCCGGACGCCTCCGCTGAAACGGTCAAGCTGTATCAGTTCCACGTCGACCCCGGCGCCTGGCGTTCCGGCGTCGGTACGGCCCTGCACGCTGCCTGCGTCGAGCAGTGGCGGGCCGACGGCAGGCGCACGGCCGTCCTCGACGTGCACATCGACAACGAGCGCGCCCAGGCCTTCTACGCCCGCCAGGGCTGGGTCCCCGACCCGGACAGCCCGCCGGCCGAGGGCGACCACCACCTCTTCCTGCGCTACTCGGTCTCCGGGGAATGAGCGTCTCCGCGGAGGGAACCTCTCCGGGGAATGAACCCCGCTGCTTGAACGTTCATCCACTCGGCGGAGGCGGCCTCCGCACCCCTGCGAGCTGGAGAGAACATGAAGGTCGAGATCTGGTCGGACATCGCGTGCCCCTGGTGCTACGTCGGCAAGGCCCGCTTCGAGAAGGCCCTCGACGCCTTCCCGCACCGCGACCAGGTCGAGGTGGTGCACCGCTCCTTCGAGCTGGACCCGGGGCGTGCCAAGGACGACATCCAGCCGGTGATCCGGATGCTGACCAAGAAGTACGGCATGAGCGAGGCGCAGGCGCAGGCCGGCGAGGAGAACCTGGGCGCGCAGGCCGCCGCCGAGGGCCTCGACTACCGCACCCGCGACCGCGACCACGGCAACACCTTCGACATGCACCGGCTGCTGCACCACGCCAAGGAGCGGGGCCGCCAGAACGAGCTGATCCAGGTCCTCTACAAGGCCAACTTCGCCGAGGAGCGGTCCCTGTTCAGCGAGGGTGACGAACGGCTGGTCGAGCTCGCCGTCGCCGCCGGTCTGGACGCGGACGACGCCCGCCAGGTCCTCGCCGACCCGAACGCCTACGCCGACGACGTCCGCGCCGACGAGCGCGAGGCCGCCGAGCTCGGGGCGAACGGCGTCCCGTTCTTCGTGCTCGACCGCAAGTACGGCGTCTCCGGCGCCCAGCCCGCCGAGGTCTTCGCCCAGGCGCTGACCCAGGCCTGGGGCGAGCGTCCGCCGCTGAAGCTCCTCGACGAGGGCGACGCCGAGGCGTGCGGCCCCGACGGGTGCGCTGTGCCGCAGCGGTAGAACCGCAGATGGGAGCGGGTCCATCGCCGATCCATAAGCGCTGCTTGGGGAAACCACGCAGAAATCGGCGATGGACCACGACCCCTCCCGGGCCCACAGTGGACCCATGGAGACGACCTTCGAGAGCCTCGTCCGTGCCGAGTTCGCCCCGAAGAACACCTATCTGAACACCGCGAGCAGCGGGCTGCTGCCGGCCCGCTCCGTGACCGCCCTGCACGAAGCCGTGCGGCTCCGGGCCGAGGGTCTGCCGCTCGACCCCCTGTTCGCGGACGTGGAGGCCGCCCGCGCCTCCTTCGCGCGGCTGGCCGGCGTCCCGGTGACCCGGGTGGCGGCGGGCGCGTCCGTCTCCTCGCAGAGCGGGCTGGTCGCCGCGTCGCTGCCGGCCGGCGCCGAAGTCCTCACCGTCGAGGGCGACTTCAGCGCCGTCGTCAACCCCTTCCACACCCGCGGCGACCTCAAGGTGCGCGCCGTGCCGCTGGAGCGGCTGGCCGAGTCCGTCGGCCCCGGCACCGCGCTCGCCGCCGTCAGCGCCGCGCAGTCCGCGGACGGACGGATCGCCGACCTGACCGCGCTGCGGGAGGCGGCCTTGGCGCACGGTACACGCACCTACGTGGACTACTCACAGGCCTCCGGCTGGCTCCCCGTGCGGGCCGACCTGTTCGACTACACCGTCTCCACCACCTTCAAGTGGCTGCTCGGCCCGCACGGAGCGGCCTTCCTGGTGGTGCCCGAGGACTTCGGCGCGCTGACGCCGATCCTGGCCGGCTGGGTGTCCGGCGAGATCCCCTGGGACAGCTGCTACGGCCCCGTCCAGGAACTCGCCCACTCCGCCCGGCGGTTCGACGTCAGTCCCGCACTGTTCACCTACACCGGCACACGACACTCCCTCGCCCTCATGGAGGAACTCGGGGTGGACGCCGTGCGTGCTCACGACCTGGCGCTCGCCGAGCGCTTCCGCGCGGGACTCGCCGGACTGGGGCACCAGCCCCTGCCCGCAGCCGGCTCGCCGATCGTCTCCGTGCCCGGACTCGGGCACCGGCAGCCCGAGTTGGGCCGCGCCGGCATTCAGGTCTCCGACCGCGCGGGCAACCTGCGCGCCTCCTTCCACCTCTACAACACGGCCACCGACGTCGACCGACTGCTGGACGCGCTCTCCGCCTAGGGCCTGTTGGGAGAGTCCCGTCGTCCGCCCGGAGGGCGGGCGCCGCGGCGTCATGGGGGTGGTCCGTGTCCTTCCGCGGTACCGCTCCCGCCTCGGTCAGGCCGGCGGGGTGCCGCCGTCGGCTTCGGACACCGCCGCGCCGGTGTGCAGCTTGTGCGCCCGGGCCTTCTGCTCGATGCGCTCCGCCGGGGCACCGGCGGCGATGAGGTCGAGCAGTTCGGCGTGCTCCGCGACCGAGGAGATGGACCGGCCGGGGACGTAGAGGAACACCGAGCGACGGATGGTGTCCAGCCGGGCCCACTGGGCTTCCAGCAGCCCCCGCACATGGTGGTTCGGGCAGCGCTCGTAGATGGTGAAGTGGAAATCGCGGTTCAGCGCGGAGAACAGGATCGGGTCGAGGTCGTCGAGTGACGTCCGCATCCGGCCGTTGATCTTCCGGGCCCGGGCGAGATCGGTGCGCCGCATGCGGGGGGCGGCCAGCGCGGTGGCGTACCCCTCCAGCAGCGCGACCACATGGAGGGTCTGCACGAACTCCTGCTCGTCGAACGTGGCGACCCGGGCACCGACGTTGCGCTGGAAGTCGACGTATCCCTCGGCCTCCAGCCGCCGTACCGCTTCGCGGACGGGGACCGGGCTGACCCCCAGCTCGCGCGCCAGCTCGTCGAGAACGAGCCGGTAGCCGGGGCCGTAGACGCCAGTGGTGATGCGTTCCCGGATGGTGGTGTAGGCCAACTCGACCCGGGAGGCGGACTTCGGAGGCGGTGAGCCGGCGTCCGGCTGACGGGCGGTCATGGGGTAAATCATATATGAATTACACCGTGTGACGAGAGCCGGCCGGTCAGCTCATCGCCGCGCGGACCAGGTGGGTGTCGGTGAACTGCTCGAACCGGACCACTCGACCGTCCCGTACTGTCCAGTGGTGCACGAACCGGGCCCGCATCGCCTTTCCGGTCGCCCGGTAGGTGCCCGAGTAGGTGCCGAACGCGACCACGCTCTCGCCGCCGTCCACCAACTGCTCCGGCACCGCCTCGTAGCCCGCCCAGTCCACGCCCAGCCGCTCGAACACCGCCTCCCGCACGGCGGCGGGACCGTGGTAGGTGCCCGCGTACGGAAAGCCGGCCATCTCCGTCCACTCCACGTCCGGGGCGAAGGGAGCGACCATGCCGTCCAGATCGCCCCGCGCCGACGCGGCGTAGTGGTCTTCGATGATCTGCAGGGGAGTCATGTCGGTCACGTCGCCGTCCTCGTCCGGTGTGCGGGCACCTCGTGCTCCGAGTGTCGGGCCGCCCGCGTCCGTCGGCTTGTGCCACCGGCGCCGGTGCTTGTCGTCGGGTGAACTGCTTCAGGGGTGTTAATCCTAGGTGATATCGCATACGATCCTCTGAGCCGACTCCGGCCTCATGGGACGTGAGGTAGCCATGACTGTGCTGGTGAGAACCGCTGATGTCTCTGCCCGAGAGCGTGAGGAGGCCTGGCGCGCGGCCGTCGCCGAGGCTTTCGTCCCACTCGATTTCACCTTCTCCGATCCCGCCACCTTCTGCGGCGAGATCTCCGCCGACCTGCTGGGCAGCGTGGCGGTCTGCCGGGTGACCGCCGGCCCGCACCGCGCGCTGCGCACCGAGCAGCAGATCGCCCGGACCGAGACGCCGTACTACAAGCTGAGCATGCCGTTGCGCGGCTACGTGCTGATCTCCCAGGAGGGCCGACAGGCCTCGCTCCTCCCCGGTGACCTGGCGCTCTACGACACCAGCCGACCGTACGAGGTGTCCTTCGACGACAACTGCCGACTGCTCGTGCTGATGTTCCCGCACCGCGACCTCCGCCTGGGCTACGACGCGGTCAGCCGGCTCACCGCCCGCCAGGTGTCCGGCCGCACCGGGATCGGCGCACTGGTGGCCCCGCTGCTGGTGAATCTGGCCGAGCGGCTGGACGAGATCGGCGGGGCCCAGTCGGCGCGGCTGGCCGACAACGTCATCGACCTGCTCGGCACCCTCTACGCCGACCTGCTCACCGTCCTCGGGCATCGGCCGACCGACCCCCGGCGCACGCTCATGGCCAAGATGCACTGCTTCATCGAGGACCGGCTGGACGACCCGGACCTTGATCCGGAGACGGTCGCGGCGGCCTGTCACATCTCCGTCGGCTATCTGCACAAGCTGTTCCGGGCCGAGGGCACCTCGGTCTCCCGGGTGATCCGGGAGAGGCGGCTGGAGCAGTGCCGCCGCGACCTGGTCGCACCGGCCAGCCGCGACCAGGCGGTGAGTGCCATCGGCGCGCACTGGGGCTTCCTCGACGCGGCCCACTTCAGTCGGATCTTCAAGGCCGCGTACGGGGTGTCGCCCCGCGAATACCGGCTGAGCCGGGACCCGTTCGCGACCGCGGAGGTCACGGCGGCCGCCGCGGCCTTCGGGGGGTGAGCCCGGGGGCGACGGCGTCGTTCAGTCGGCCGTGTTCATCTCGGTGAGCAGCCGGTGCCGGGTCAGTTCAGGGCCGGACAGCTCGGCGGCCACCCGGCCGTGCCGGAACACCAGGACCCGGTGGCAGAGCGAGACCAGCTCGTCGAGATCGGTCGAGCACAGCAGCACCACGGCGTCCTGGCAGGCGCTC
Source organism: Streptomyces sp. NPDC005648 (assembly GCF_040605395.1). Taxonomy (NCBI): domain Bacteria; kingdom Bacillati; phylum Actinomycetota; class Actinomycetes; order Kitasatosporales; family Streptomycetaceae; genus Streptomyces; species Streptomyces sp. NPDC005648. The sequence continues at coordinate 17,692 of NZ_JBEXCS010000018.1, forward strand.
CGGATCAGCTCGTGCATCTCGGCCTTGGCGCCGACGTCGACGCCGCGGGTCGGGTCGTCGAGCAGCAGGGTGGACGGTGACGCCTCCAGCCACTTCGCCAGGACCACCTTCTGCTGGTTCCCGCCGGAGAGCAGCCCGGCGGCCTGTTCGACACCGGAGGTGCGGACCGCCAGCCGGGCGACCCGGTCGGCCGCCCGCCGGCGCAGCTCCGACCGGCGCACCACGGCGCCGTCGCGGGCCAGGGCGACCGAGCGCACCTGCGCGATGTTCTGCCAGATCGGCTTGTCCGGCATCAGCCCGAGCCGGCGGTCGCCCGAGACCACGGCCACGCCCCGGCGTACCGCCTGCCGCAGACCGTGCGGCGGAGCCCCGGCCACGGCCTGGCCCGGCAGTCGCAGCGTGGCGGCGGACGGTGAGCGGACCCCGGAGACGACTTCCAGCAGCGTCTGGTGGCCCGCCCCGGCGACCCCGGCCAGCCCCACGATCTCGCCGGCCCGGGCGGTGAGACCGACGCCGTCGAGCACGCCGGGCACCGTGACACCGTGCACCTCCAGGCTTGCGGCTGGATCCGGATCCGGAGCGGAGACGGATACCGCCGCCGGTGCTGGTCCCGGGCCGGGGTCCTGCCGGGCGGCAGCCTCCTCCGCGAGGAGCCGGTCGCCCAGCATGGCCCGGACGATGCCGTCGATGGTGAGGCCGGCCCGGTCGGCTCCGGCCAGCACCACCTCTCCGTCCCGCAGGACGGTGACCCGGTCGCTGAGGTGCATGACCTCTTCGAGGAGGTGCGAGACGAAGACGACCGCCACCTGCCGTCGGCGCAGTACGTCGAGTACGTCGAGCAGGCGCCGGCTGCCGTGGTCGTCGAGGGCGGAGGTCGGCTCGTCGAGGATGAGCACGCGCGGCTCGGTCAGCAGGGCCTTGGCGATCTCGACCAACTGCCGCTGTGCGAGGGTCAGTTCGCCGACGGGGGCGCGCAGCGGGACATCGAGACCGAGCTCGGCGAGGACCGGCCCGGCCTGGGCGGCCATCGCGCGCCGGTCGAACAGCACACCTCGGCGCAACCGCTCCCGCTTGGTGAACAGGTTCGCCAGGACGTCCAGGTCGGGGAACAGGTTCAGTTCCTGGGACACCACGGCGACACCGTGCCGGGCCGCGTCGGAGGTGTCGCGGAACCGCACCTCGTCACCGTCGAGCAGGATCCGGCCGCCGTCCGGCTCGACCGCTCCGGCGAGGATCTTCACCAGCGTGGACTTGCCGGCGCCGTTCTCACCGAGCAGCGCGTGCACGGTGCCCGGCGCCACCGCGAAGTCCGTGGGGCGCAGCGCCACCACCCCGCCGTACGACCGGTGCACGCCGGACGTTTCGAGCACGTTCATGTCGGCGGTCCTCCTGTGAGCTGCGATGTGAGCTGTGAGCTGTGCGTGAGGCCGTGCGGGGCCGGCGCACCGGACCCGCACGGGTGATGTCAGTCGGCCTTGCCCAGCGGGGCCAGCGGCGGGTTGGCCAGCTGCTTGTCGATCTCCTTCTTGAACCAGGCCCTGCGCGACGCAGGGCTCTTCTGACGGGCCAGGATGCTGTCGACGTTGGACTTGTCGACCAGCAGGTTGCCGGAGTTCCACCAGCCCTCGGGCACCGGCTTGCAGGTGCGCTTGGCCTGGATCAGCAGATGCATGGCGATGTAGCCCTTCATCCAGTGCTCCGGTGAGGACAGCGCGAAGATCTTGCCGTCCTTGACCGCCTGCACGGCCTCCGGCGGCAGGTCCGCGGAGCCGGCCAGGTAGCTGCGGCCGGTCTGCTTGCCGATCAGCGGCAGCGACACCCCGTCCTGGCCGCCCACCCCGATGAACGCGGTCGCGTCGGGGTGCGCCTGCACGATGCTCTTCCACGCGTTGAAGTTGTCGGTGGGCGAGGACTTGGAGTCCAGCGGCCCGACGATTTTCGCGTTCGGCAGTTTGGCCTTCAGCACCGACCGGAGCCCGTCGAGCCGCTGCACGAGCAACTGCAGCGACGGGATGTCGTTGCCCAGCACGATCTGGCCGTCGGCCTTCGGGTGCTGCGCCACGTACGCGTCCCCGAGCAGTTCGCCGAGCTTGGTGTTGCTGTTCGCGACGAACGTCTTGACCTTGGTCCCGGGCGGCGGCGCGGCGTCCACGGCGATGACGGGCACGTTGGCGTCCGTGGCCGAGTTGAGCGGCCGGACGAACAGGTCGGGTGTGACCGTCTCGTAGGCCACCCCGTCGGTCGCGGTACGCGCGACGGCCTGGAACAGCGACACCTCCTTGGGTCCGTCGATGCCGGTGGGCGCGGACAGCTGGAGCTTGACGTTGCCGTCGTCGTCGGCGGCCGCCTTGGCGCCCAGCGCCATCTCCTGGAACGGGTTCTGCGTGGTGTCGGCGTAGACGAAGGCCATGTTCAGCTTCTTGGTGGCGGTGCCGCAGCTGCCGCCCGCGGCACCGCTCTGGGACGACCCCGAGTCGCTGCTGCTACAGGCGCTCAGCACCAGCAGCGACGCCATGGACAGCGCGCCGGCGGCCACCGTGCGCCGGCGACGGGTGCCCGCGGCTCTGCTCAACGGTTTCATAGTGACTCCTTCGGAGGGTGGGCAGCGGGCGGAAGACTGCCGCTGGGCTCAGCTGGTGGCCGACTCGGTGGACCGGGGTTCGGCCGACCGGGGTTCGGCGGACCGGGGCTTGGCGGTCCGGCGGGCCGCGCGGCGGCGACGCACGAGGCTGTCGATGCCGACCGCGAGCAGGATCACCAGGCCGGTCGCGAAGGCACTCCAGTTGGCCGGCACGCTGAAGTAGGACAGGCCGGTCGCCACCACGTTGAGGAGGATGGCGCCGACCACCGCGCCGAGCACGGTCGCGCTGCCGCCGCGCAGCGGGGTACCGCCGATGACCGCCGCCGCGATCGCCTGCAACTCGAAGCCGCTGCCGATGTTCGGGTCGCCGGAGGTGAAGAACGCCAGGCCCAGCACCGCCGCGACGCCGACGAGCAGACCGACGAGAACGAGCACCTGCGTGCGGACCCGGGCGATCGAGATGCCGGAGAACTCGGCCGCCTCGGGGTTGGACCCGATGGCCAGCACCCGGTACCCGAACGGGGTGTGGTGCAGCGCCACGCCGACCACCACCGCGACCACCAGCAGCACCAGCACGCTGAACGGGATGCCGAGGACCTTGCCGCCGACGACGGAGAAGAACGAGTTGCCGATGGGGAGGTTGACCACCTGGTTGCCGTCCGTCAGACCGATCGCCAGGCCGCGGAAGACCGACAGGGTGGCCAGCGTGGCGACGATCGTGGGGATCCGCATGGTCGCCACGATCACCGCGTTGACGGCGCCGAGCACACCGCCCAGGGCGATCCCGACGGCCGCCGCGAGCCAGCTGTTGAAACCGGACTGGATGAGCATGGCGACCGAGATCAGGCACAGCCCGAACATCGAACCGACGGACAGGTCGATCTCGCGCATGGACACGAGGTAGGACATGCCGCCCGCGATCAGGCCGACGTACACGGAGGCCTGAAGGGTGTCGAGCAGCTGGTTGCTCTGGAGATACGTCGGGTGCAGCGCGCCGATGGCGAACACGAGCACGAGCGTCGCTCCGATGACGCTGATGGACGGCGCGCGGGCCAGCCGCTGCAGTGTGCGCAGAGGGGAGCCGCTCGGCCGCCGGCTCTGCTCCGGCAGTCGTCGCCCCGGCTCGACGCCGGGCTCCGCCGTACCGCGCTGGGCCATGTCGTCGGTGGTCACGTCCGTCCTCATCTCTCATCCGGCCGGGCAGCCCGAACCGGACGAAAATCCGATGCCAGGTACGACCTGATCCAGTGGCCGGGCCGCTGGGGACCATCAGCCGGGCTGGACCGGCCTCGGTGCTACGAGGCTGCGCCAGGCCGGCCCCCGCCGACTTGTCTGTGGGGCGCCAGGCCTTGTCGGCCAATGCACGAACCGCGGCACCGATCACCGTCCCCGCCACGGCGTACCTAGCGTGGGGCCGTCTCCCCGTGCCCCGCCGGGCCGTTCGCCCCACCAGGAGGACCCATGTCCGCAGTCCCCCCTCACCCGGGCCGCGCCGCTCGTTTCACCGACGCCGTCGCGCTGGTGACCGGCGCGGGTACCGGGATCGGCGCGGCCGTCTGCCGGCGCCTTGCCGCCGAGGGCGCCCGTGTCGTGCTCAGCGGACGGCGCGAAGGGCCGCTGCGGAAGGTCGCCGAGCAACTCGGGGACAGAGCCCTGGTGGTGGCGGGCGACGCGGCCGTCAAGGAGGACATGCGCCGGGTGATCGACTCCGCGCTGGAGGCGTACGGCCGGCTCGACGTGGTGGTGGCCTCCGCGGGCGGTCACCGGCCGGGAGCCGTCGCCGACACCGACGACGACGCGTGGCGTTACAGCATGAGCGCCAACCTGGACAGCGCCTTCGTCACCCTCCGCGAGACGCTGCCGCACCTGATGGCGAGCGGGGGCAACGCGGTGGTGCTGTCCTCGATCGCGGGCCTGTTCGCCGGCCCCGGCGTGGTCGGGTACGTGACGACGAAGCACGCCCTGATCGGACTGGTCCGGTCGATCGCCCGCGACTACGGCCGCCAGGGGGTACGGGTCAACGCGGTGTGCCCCGGCTGGGTGCGCACACCGATGGCCGACGAGCAGATGGACGACCTGGGCGCCCGGTACGGCATCGACCGCGAGGACGCCTATCGGCTGGTGACCAAGGACGTGCCGCTGCGCCGCCCGGCCGAACCCGAGGAGATCGCCGACCTGGTGGCGTTCCTGGCCTCGCGCGAGGCCTCTGTGATGACGGGCGCCGTGGTCGTGGCCGACGGCGGCGCCACCTGTGTGGACCTGCCCACGCTGGCCTTCGCGGACTGAGGAGCTCTCATGCTCAGGGGACGACCCGCCCTCGACCACGACCGCTGAAGAAGGTGCCTGATGACGCATCCACTGGGCAGCACCCCATCGAAGATCATCGCGGTCCATCTGAACTATCCCGGCCGCGCGAAGGAGCGCGGCCGGACACCGGACCATCCCTCCTACTTCCTCAAGCCGCCGTCCTCGCTGGCCGGCACCGGAGAGGCGGTCGTCCGCCCGGACGGCTGCGAACTCATGGGCTTCGAGGGCGAGATAGCCCTCGTCATCGGCACCCGGGCCGCCCGGGTACGCCCCGAGGACGGCTGGTCGTACGTCCGGTGGGTGACGGCGGCGAACGACGCGGGCGTGTACGACCTGCGGTACGCGGACCGCGGCTCCAACCTCCGCTCGAAAGGGGCGGACGGCTTCACCCCGATCGGGCCGCGTCTGCTGGACGCCGCCGAACTCGACCCCGCCGCCCTGCGGTTGCGGACCTGGGTCAACGGCGAGCTCGTGCAGGACGACACCACGGACACACTGCTGTTCCCCTTCGGGCACCTGATCGCGGACCTCTCCCGGCTGGTCACCCTGGAGCCGGGCGATGTGATCCTCACCGGCACCCCCGCGGGGGCGTCGGTCGTCTCGCCGGGTGATGTGGTGGAAGTCGAGGTCACCGGCGGAGAGTCGACGACCGGACGGCTGCGCACTCCGATCACCGACGGCCCCCCGCTCGCCCCCTGGGGGGCGATGCCCAGGGCCGACCGGGCCGAGCGGGAGGCGGCGTACGGGAGCGCGTACGTGCCCGGACCCGTGCTCGACGAAGACCTCGCGGCGGGATTGCGGTCGGTGGCGGTGGCAACGCTGAGCGCGCGGTTGCGGGGGCGCGGTCTGCCGCACATGTCGATCGACGGTGTGCGCCCGGCCGTACCCGGCACCCGCATGGCGGGGGTCGCGCACACGTTGCGCTATCTGCCGCTGCGTGAGGATCTGTTCGAGCGGTACGGCACCGGTATGAACGCCCAGAAGCGGGCGATCGAGGAGCTGCGCCCGGGGCATGTCCTGGTGATGGACGCCCGCAGGGACGCCTCCGCCGGAACTCTGGGCGACATTCTGGCCCTGCGTGCCCAGCGGCGGGGCGCGGCCGGGGTGGTGACCGACGGCGCCGTCCGGGACAGCGCCGCCGTCGCCGGCCTGGGCCTGCCGGTCTACGCCGCGGGCAGTCACCCCTCCGTCCTCGGCCGCCGGCATGTGCCCTGGGACACGGGTGTGCCGGTCGCCTGCGGCGGGGCTCTCGTCCAGCCCGGTGACCTGATCGTGGGCGACGACGACGGTGTGGTCGTCGTACCGCCGGAGCTGGCCGCCGAGTTGGTCGCGGACTGCCGGGAGCAGGAGCGGCAGGAGCGGTTCATCGCCGGGCAGGTCGCCGCGGGCGAGAGCGTCGACGGTCTGTATCCGCTGGGTCCGGCCTGGCGGCAGGCCTATGAGAACTGGTGCAAGGGAGAGGCGAAGTGAAGTTCCGCAGTGATCCGTCGCTCATCCGCGGCTCGATCGCCCCGGTCGTGACCCCGTTCACGGCGGACGGGGCCGTCGACCACGAGAGTCTGGCCGGTCTGATCCGCTTTCAGCTGGAGTCCGGTTCGCATGGTGTCTCGCTCGGCGGATCCACGGGTGAGCCGAGCGCGCAGAGCGTCGCGGAGCGGATCGCGGGGATGCGTACGGCGGTGGAGGTGATCGGGGACCGGGTACCGTTCCTGCCCGGCACGGGTTCGCACAAACTCGACGAGACCCTGGAACTCACCGCCGCCGCGCAGGAGTTGGGGGCGGACGCGGCGTTGGTGATCACGCCGTACTACGCGCGGCCCACACAGGAGGCGCTGTACCGGTGGTACGCGACCGTGGCCCGGGAGTTCCCGGACCTGCCGATCGTCGCCTACAACGTGCCCTCGCGCACGGCCGTGGACATCGCGCCGGAGACGGTCAGGCGACTGTTCACCGACTTCGAGAACTTCGTCGGGGTGAAGGAGACCACGAAGGACTTCGAGCATTTCTCGCGGGTGCTGCACGCCTGCGGACGCTCTCTTCTGGTGTGGTCCGGGATCGAGTTGCTGTGTCTGCCGCTGCTGGCGCTGGGCGGTGCGGGGTTCGTCTCGGCGGTGGCGAATCTGGCGCCGGGCGCGGTGGCGCGGATGTACGAACTGTGGGAGGCGGGAGACGCCGAGAGCATGGACGCGGCCCGTGATCTGCACTACCGGCTGCACCCGCTGGTGGACCTGCTGTTCGTGGAGACCAACCCGGCACCGGTCAAGTGGGTGTTGGCGCAGCAGGGCCGTATCGCCTCCCCGTATGTGCGCCCGCCGCTGATCGTCCAGACGGAGGCGGGACTGCCCCGTGTCCGCGGGCTGCTCGCCGAGGGCGGCGACCTCACCCAGCAGATCGGAGCCTGACCATGACCGTCGAGAACCTGCCCTCGGCCATCCCGCACTGGATCGGCGGCGAGCTGGCCGACGCGGCGGACGGCCGTACGTTCGACGTCGCCGACCCGGTGTCCAATACCGTATACGCGCAGGCCGCGCGTGGTTCGGCGGCCGACGTCGAGAGGGCCGTGACCGCCGCACGGGCCGCTTTCCCGGCCTGGTCGGGTATCTCGAACCGCGAGCGCGCGAGCGTGCTGTACCGGATCGCGGACGCGGTCGAGGCCCGCCACGACCGCCTGGCCGCCTTCGAGACCTACGACACCGGCCTGCCCATCACCCAGGCGAAGGGCCAGGCCCGCCGGGCGGCGGAGAACTTCCGCTACTTCGCGGACGTGATCGTCGCGCTCGGCGAGGAGGCCTTCCGGCAGGGCGAGGAGCAGTTCTCCTACGTCGTGCGCACTCCGGTCGGGGTCGCCGGGCTGATCACGCCGTGGAACACCCCGTTCATGCTGGAGAGCTGGAAGCTGGCCCCGGCCCTCGCCTCCGGCTGCACGCTGGTCCTCAAGCCCGCCGAGTGGACCCCGCTGTCCGCCTCCCTGTGGCCGGAGATCTTCGCGGAGGCAGGCGTGCCCGCGGGCGTGGTCAACATCGTCCACGGCATCGGCGAGGAGGCCGGCCAGGCCCTGGTCGACCACCCTGACGTACCGCTGATCTCCTTCACCGGGTCCACCGACACCGGCCGGCACATCATCCGCTCCTCCGCGCAGCACCTCAAGACGGTGTCGATGGAGCTGGGCGGCAAGTCCCCGGCCGTCGTCTTCGCCGACGCCGACCTGGAAGCCGCCCTGGACTCCGTCGTGTTCGGGGTGTTCTCCCTCAACGGCGAGCGCTGCACCGCCGGTTCACGGGTCCTGGTCGAACGCCCGCTGTACGAGGAGTTCACCCGCCGACTGGCCGAGCGGGCCGCGAACGTCCGTGTCGGGCTGCCCGCGGACCCGGCCACCGAGGTCGGCGCACTCGTCCACCCCGAGCACTACCGACGCGTCCTGAACTACGTCGAGACCGGGCGCAAGGAGGCACGTCTCGTCGCCGGCGGTACCCGCCCCGGCCACCTGAGCGAGGGCAACTACCTCCAGCCGACCGTCTTCGCCGACGTCGAACGCGACGCCCGCATCTTCCAGGAGGAGATCTTCGGCCCCGTCGTCGCCGTCGCCCCCTTCGACACCGAGGCCGAGGCGATCGAGCTGGCCAACGCCACCCAGTTCGGGCTGGCCGCCTACATCTGGACCTCCGACCTCAAACGCGGCCACCGCATCGCCCACGCCGTCGAGTCCGGCATGATCTGGCTCAACTCCCACAACGTCCGCGACCTGCGCACCCCCTTCGGCGGGGTCAAGGCGTCCGGCGTCGGCCGCGAGGGCGGCGCCCACTCCATCGACTTCTACACCGAGTCGAAGATCGTCCACGTCGCGCTCGGCGACGTCCACACGCCCCGCTTCGGAGCCGCTTCATGAGCACCGCGCACCCCGGCGCCCCCGATGTCATCCGCTCCGCCTACGCCCAGCTGGCCGTCACCGATCTCGGCGCGGCCCGCTGGTTCTGGGCCGACATGCTCGGCTTCCACGTCCAGTACGAGGACGAGAGCGCGGGCGTCCTGTGCCTGCGCGGAAGCGACGAACTCACCCACCACTCCCTGGTGTTGAGGCACGGCGCGCAGCCCGCCCTCGACCACATCGCGTACCGCGTCCGCACTCCGGAGGACGTCGACAAGGCGGAGAAGTTCTTCAGCGAGCTGGGGCGGCCGGTCAAGAGGCTGCGCAAGGGCGAGGGCACCCCGGGCGTCGGCGACGCGGTGCGGGTGATCGACCCGCTCGGCTTCCCCGTCGAGTTCTTCCACGACATCGCCCGCGCCGAACGCCTCATCCAGCGCTACGACCTGCGTCACGGCGCCGAGGTCGCCCGCCTGGACCACTTCAACATCTGCACCCCCGACATCCCCGCCGCCTACGCCCACTACACATCCCTCGGCTTCGGCTGCTCGGAGACCATCGAGGGCGACGAGCACGAGCTGTACGCGGCCTGGATGTACCGCAAACAGACCGTCCACGACGTCGCCTTCACCTGCGGCCCCGGACCCCGCCTGCACCACCTCGGCATCGCCACCCACGAGTCCCACCAGATCCTGCGCGCCGCGGACCTGTTCGGCGCGGTGCGCAAAGAGCACCACATCGAACGCGGACCGGGCCGGCACGGCGTCTCCAACGCCTTCTACCTCTATCTCCGCGACCCCGACGGCCACCGCGTCGAGATCTACACCTCCGACTACTACACCGGCGACCCCGACCACGAGACCTACCGCTGGAACGTCTACGACGACCGCCGCCGCGACTTCTGGGGCAACGCCGTCATCGAGTCCTGGTACAAGGAAGCCACCCCCGTCCTCGGCCTCGACGGCGCCCTCCAGCCCGTCACCGACGGCCTGCTCGACGAATCCGCCGTACAGGTCGGCGCCGACGGACTGGGCTGAACCGTCGTATGCCACCCATCACCACGCCCCCCGACGGCACGGCCGGCCGACGGCTCGACTTCTGGCGTGACGTGGTCAGCCGGAGCTTCGTCCCGCTGGAAGCGCTGCCGGGCGACTGCTCCGACTTCCGGGCCGAACTGCGCACCGCCAGGATCGGCGCGGTGCAGGTCTCGGTCGTGACGGCCGAGGCGCACCGGGTGGCCCGGACCCGGCGCCTCATCGGCTCGGACGCCCCCGACGTGGTCAAGGTCAGCCTGCTGCTCGCCGGGCACTGCGTGCTCACCCAGGCGGGCCGTCAGGCCGAGCTGACACCGGGGGAGCTGGCGGTCTACGACACCCGGTACCCGTACGCCCTCGACACCGACCGGCGCTCCCGCAACCTCGTGCTGATGTTCCCGCGGGCCATGCTGCGGCTGCCCGAGCGCGACCTGCGGCGCATGACGGCCACCACCGTGTCCTGCCGGGAGGGAGTGGGCACGCTGGTGCGTCCGTTCCTGAGCGGGCTGGCCCGGCAGGTGGACGAACTGGAGAGCGTCGGCACGTCCCGGCTGGCCGAGAACGTGGTGGACGTCGTCGGCACCCTCCTCGCGGAGCACGCCGGCGCCGTCCCGGACCCGGGCGACGAGGGTCCGGCGCTCCTCACGGACCGCATCCTCGCGTACATGGAACAGCACCTCGCCGACCCGACGTTGGACCCCGACCGGATCGCGGCCGCCCACCACATCTCACGCCGCTACCTGTACAAACTCCTGGCGGAACAGGGACAGACGGTCTCCGGACGACTCCGGGAGCGCCGGCTCGCCCGCTGCCACGGGGACCTCACCGACCCGGCGCTGGCCCATGTGCCCATCAGCGCCATCGGCGGCCGGTGGGGCTTCCCGGACCCGGCCCACTTCAGTCATGTGTTCAAGACGGCGTACGGCATCAGCCCGCGCGAGGCACGCGCGCTCCTGTCCGCGTAGCCGACACCGTCACCGCCCGCCCACGGCACCGCACCGTCCCGTGCACGGCATCGCAACTTCTCCGTGCACCGCGCCACAAGCGGAACCCGCCGCCGCGCCGCACGCTTCCCGCATGGAAGCCGCACGCGATACCTACGACCACATCGTGGTCGGTGCCGGATCCGCCGGCTGCGTCGTCGCACGCAGACTCGTGGACGCCGGCCGCGCAGTCCTGCTGATCGAGGCCGGCGGCCGCGACGTCAACCCGGCCATCCACGATCCCGGCCGCATGTGGGAGTTGTGGAACACCTCCGAGGACTACGCCTACGTCACCGAACCCCAGCAGCACGCCGACGGTACCCGGGTGTTCTGGCCGCGCGGCAGAGTGCTCGGCGGCTCCAGCGCCCTCAACGGCATGATCTACGTCCGCGGCCACCGCTCCGACTACGACGACTGGGCCAAGGTCCACGGGGCCACGGGCTGGTCGTACGACGAGGTCCTCCCGTACTTCAGGCGTTCGGAGGACTTCGAGGACGGGCCCTCCCGCTTCCACGGCACCGGCGGCCCACTGCCGGTCACCCGCAACCACGCGCCCAACCCGGTCTCCGTCGCCTTCGTGACGGCGTGCGAGCAGTACGGCATCCCGCGCAACGACGACTGCAACGCCGAGGACAGCCTCGGCGCGGGCCTGCTGCACCGCACCATCCGCGACGGCAGACGGGTCAGCGCCTGGACGGCCTTCGTCCGGCCGGTGCTCGACAGCCCGCTGCTGACGGTGCTGACCGGCTCCCCGGCCGCCCGAGTGCTCGTCGAGGACGGCCGGGCCCGTGGGGTGGAGGTGCTGTCGGCCGGCCGGGTCACCCCGATGCTCTGTAGCGGCGACGTGATCCTGTCCGGCGGCACCATCGGCTCGGCCCAGCTCCTCCTCCTCAGCGGGATCGGCCCGGCGGACGAACTGCGCGCCCTGGGCGTCGACGTGCTCGCCGACCTTCCCGGGGTGGGCGCCAACCTGCACGACCACGCGCTGACCCCGGTGGTGTGGGAGTCGTCCCGACCGGTGCCGCCGGGCACCGCCAACAAGCTGGAGGCGCAGTACTTCGCGAAGACCGACCCCGCGCTGCCCGCCCCCGACCTCCAGCCGCTGATGTCCCACACACCGCTGCCCGTGGCCGGTGAGGACGTGCCGGAGGAGGGGGGCGGCTACACCGTCCTCGCCGGCACCATCCGCCCGCTGAGCCGCGGCCGCCTCCGCCTGCGCTCCACCGACCCCACCGAGCCCCCCGTCCTCGACCCGCGCTACTACGCGGATCCGTACGACCTGAGGGCCATGGTCACCGCGGTCGAACAGGTCCGGGAGATCGGTGCCCAGCGGGCCCTGGACCGCTGGCGGGGGCGCGAGATCGGCCCCGGTCCCGGGGTCGTCACCCGGGCCGGGATCACGGCCTACATCAAGCGCAACCTGCTCACCTACCACCATCAGGTCGGCACCTGTCGCATGGGCACCGGCCCCGACGCGGTGGTCGACCCGCACCTGCGCGTGCACGGCATGCCGGGGCTGCGGGTCGCCGACGCCTCGGTCATGCCGGCCGTCACCTCCGGCAACACCCACGCACCCACCGTCATGATCGGTGAGCGGTGCGCCGCCTTCGTCCTGGGAGAACCGGCTTGAGCACCCTGAGCACCACCAGCCCCGCGCGCACCCTGTTCATCGCCGGCCAGTGGCGGCCCGCCGCCTCCGGCGCGGAGTTCGACACCCTCGACCCCGCGACGGGCGAGCCGCACGCGCGCTGTTCCGAGGCCGACGGCACCGACGCCGACGCGGCGGTGGCCGCGGCCCGCGCCGCCCTCCACGACCCGCGGTGGGCGGGCCTCACCCCCGCCGGGCGGGCCCGCATCCTCTGGCGGATCGGCGACCTGATCGAGGAACACGCCGAGGAACTCGCCGCCCTGGAGACCCGCGACCAGGGCCAGCCGATCGGTATCGCGAGGGCCGTCAGCGTCGCCGGCGCCGCCGAGCACTTCCGCTACTTCGCCGGATGGGTCACCAAGATCTCCGGCGAGACGGAGCCCGTCTCCGTCCCGGGCGTCTTCCACTACACGCGCCGCGAACCGGTCGGCGTCTGCGCCCTGATCACCCCGTGGAACTTCCCCCTCATGATCGCCTCGTGGAAGCTCGCCCCCGCCCTGGCCTGCGGCAACACCGTAGTCCTCAAGCCGGCCGAACAGACGCCCATGACCACGGTCCGGCTGGCGGAACTCTGCCAGGAGGCCGGCGTCCCCTCCGGAGTCGTCAACCTGCTCACCGGCGGCCCCTCCGCCGGCCGCGCCCTGATCGAGCACCCCGGCGTGGACAAGGTCTCCTTCACCGGCTCCACCGAGGTGGGCCGCGAGATCGTCCGGGCCGGCGCGGACAACTTCAAGCGGGTCTCCCTGGAACTCGGCGGAAAGACCCCCGTCCTGGTCCTGCCCGACGCCGACCTCGACGCGGCCGTCACCGGCGCCCTGCTGGGCGGCCTGCTCAACAGTGGCCAGGTGTGCGCCGCGTACTCCCGCTTCTACGTCCACCGCTCGATCGCCGACGCCTTCGCCGAACGCCTCGCGAAGGCCGTCGAGACCCTCCCCATCGGCGCGGGCAGCGATCCGGCCACCCAACTCGGCCCCCTGGTGACCGCGGAACACCGGAACACCGTCGACACCCTGGTACGCACCGGCATCAAAGAAGGAGCGACGCTCCTCACCGGCGGCGCCCCGGTCCCCGACCGCCCAGGCTTCTTCTACCGCCCGACGGTCTTCACCGACGTCCACGACGACATGCGGATCGCCCGTCAGGAGATCTTCGGCCCGGTCCTCGCGGTCCTCCCCTTCGACGACGAGGCAGACGCCGTCGCCCGCGCCAACGACAGCGAGTACGGCCTCGCCGCGTCCCTCTGGACCCGCGACGTCGCCCGCGCCCACCGCCTGGCCCACGCCATCCGCTCCGGCACCGTCTTCATCAACATGCCCAACCCCCTCGACGCCGCGGCCCCCTGGGGCGGCTTCCGCTCCAGCGGCTGGGGCCGAGAGATGGGCCGGGGCGCGATCGACCTCTACACAGAGGTCAAGAGCGTCTGGACATCCCTCGACTGAACCAGCACGCCGCCGCGAACGCCCGACGCCCACAGGCGCGGGCGGGTCCGGACGGACCCACACTCAACGGACGGGTTCGAAGTCCCGTGCCCCGATGAACTCCGGTCGCCGTACGGGCGCCGCGAACGGCTCGACCGCCTTGTTCTCCACGCTGTTGAACACGATGAAGACGTTGCTGCGCGGGAACGGCGTGATGTTGTCGCCGGAGCCGTGCATGCAGTTGCAGTCGAACCAGGTCGCCGAACCGGCCTTGCCCGTGAAGAGCTTGATGCCGTACTCGTCCGCCATCTTGGTCAGCGCCTCGTCCGACGGCGTGCCCGCGTCCTGCATCTGCAGCGACTTCTTGTAGTTGTCCTCGGGTGTGGCGCCGGCGCAGCCCAGGAACGTCCGGTGCGAGCCCGGCATGATCATGAGCCCGCCGTTGGTGTCGTGGTTCTCGGTCAGCGCGATCGAGACGGACACCGTGCGCATGTTCGGCAGTCCGTCCTCGGCGTGCCAGGTCTCGAAGTCCGAGTGCCAGTAGAAGCCGCTCGCGCCGAAACCGGGCTTGACGTTGATCCGCGACTGGTGGACGTACACGTCCGAGCCGAGGATCTGCCGGGCCCGCCCGACGACCCGCTCGTCGCGCACCAGGTTGGCGAACACCTCGCTGATCCGGTGCACTTCGAAGACGGAGCGGATCTCCTTGGACTTCGGCTCGATGATGGAGCGCTCGTCGGCCCGGATCGCCGGGTCGGTGGTGAGTCGCTCCAACTCCTGTGCGTAGACGGTCACTTCCTCGGGCGCGATGAGCTGGTCGACGGCCAGGAAGCCGTCGCGCTCGAACGACTGGAGGTCGGCGGCCGGGATCGGCCCCGGGGTGTCCGGGGCGCCCCAGACGACGGGGTCCTGGCGGGGGACGGACACCTCGGTGGCGCCGCGGCTGGGATAGAGATCAGTGATGGTGGTCATGTGATGTCACACCTCCTCGGGCTCGGGTTCGGTGAGCAGCGGGTACACACCGTTCTCGTCGTGGTCCTCCCGGCCGGTCACGGGCGGGTTGAACACACAGACGCAGTGGAAATCCTCCTTGACCTTGAGCGTGTGCCGCTCATGGCCGTCGAGGAGGTACATGGTGCCGGGCGTGATGCGGTACGTCCGCCCGGTCTCGCGGTCGGTCAGCTCCGCCTCGCCCTTGGTGCAGACGACGGCCTCGATGTGGTTGGCGTACCACATGTGCGTCTCCGTGCCCGCGTACAGGATCGTCTCGTGCACCGAGAACCCGACCCTCTCCCTGGCCAGGACGATGCGCTTGCTCTCCCAGGTGCCGGACGCGGACTTCACATGCCGGTCGGTGCCTTCGATCTCCTTGAACGAACGGACGATCACAGCGCTGCACTGCTCCTTTGTCTCAGTGGGTTCTCAGGGGGGGGCTGAGCGGGCGTTCTCAGTGGGTTTCGCGGACGGCCCGGGCGACGACGCTGAGGCCCTCGTCCAGCTCGTCGGCGGTGACGGTGAGCGCGGGGAGGAGTTTGACGACCTCGCTCTCCGGGCCCGACGTCTCGATGAGCAGCCCGAGTTCGAAGGCGCGGCGCGCGATCCGCCCCGCCCGCTCCTTGTCGTGGAACTCCATGCCCCACACCAGTCCGCGGCCGCGGTACTCCTTGACGTCGGCGCGGTTCTCCTCGGCGACGGCGGCGAATGCCCGCTCGACCTGCTCGCCGCGCGCCCGGGTCTGCTTCTCCATCACGGACCCGTCCGTCCAGTACGCCTCCAGCGCGGCGGTGGCCGTGACGAAGGCGGGGTTGTTCCCGCGGAAGGTGCCGTTGTGCTCACCCGGCTCCCAGATGTCCAGCTCGGGCTTGAACAGGCAGAGGGACATGGGGAGTCCGTAGCCGCTGATCGACTTGGACACGGTGACGATGTCCGGGGTGATGCCCGCCTCCTCGAAGGAGAAGAAGGCACCGGTCCGCCCGCATCCCATCTGGATGTCGTCGACGATCAGCAGCATGTCCTGCCGCTCGCACAACTCGGCGAGCGCGCGCAGCCATTCGGGCCGGGCGACGTTGATGCCGCCCTCGCCCTGCACGGTCTCCACGATCACGGCGGCCGGCTTGTTGAGCCCCGACCCCTGGTCCTCCAGGAGCCGCTCGAACCACAGGAAGTCGGGGACCGTGCCCTCGAAGTAGTTGTCGAACGGCATCGGCGTGCCGTGCACCAGCGGGATCCCGGCACCGGCCCGCTTGAAGGCGTTGCCGGTGACGGCGAGCGAGCCCAGCGACATGCCGTGGAAGGCGTTGGTGAACGACACGATGGCCTCGCGCCCCTTCACCTTCCGCGCGAGCTTGAGAGCCGACTCCACGGCGTTGGTCCCCGTCGGCCCCGGGAACATGACCTTGTACGGCAGATCCCGCGGCCGTAGCACCAGGTCCTGGAAGGTCTGCAGGAAGGCGCGCTTGGCGGTGGTCGACATGTCGAGCCCGTGCGTGACACCGTCACGCTCCAGGTAGTCGATCAACGCCCGTTTCAGGACGGGGTTGTTGTGGCCGTAGTTGAGCGAGCCGGCACCGGCGAAGAAGTCCAGGTACTCGTGGCCGTCCTCGTCGTACATGCGGCTGCCCTGCGCACGGTCGAAGACGGTGGGCCAGCCGCGGCAGTAGCTGCGCACCTCGGACTCGAGGGTCTCGAAGACGCTGAGGTCGGGCTGGGTGATGGTCACGACGAATCGCTCCTCGTTGCGTGGGGGAGTGCGTGGGGGTCGTCAGAGGGAGGGGGACTCAGGGGGAGGGGGACTCAGAGGGAGAGGGGGCCGATGCGGTACAGGACCTCGGGGTCGTGCGGTCCGTCCGGGAACAGGTCCGCGTCGAAGAGCACCTCGCGCTCCACGTCGGCGCCGTGCCGCTCGGCGAACGATGTGAACAGGCGCTCCGACGCGGTGTTGCCCGGCGTGATGGTGGTCTCCAGGGCGGTGATCCGATGCTCGGCCGAAGACCGGACGACCACATCGTCGAGCAGTGCGGCCGCCAGTCCGCGCCCCCGGTGGGCGTCGTCCACGGCGACCTGCCAGACCAGCAGGGTGCGCGGGCGCTCGGGCCGTACGTAACCGGTGACGAAACCGACGGCCTCCCCGCGCCCGTCCCGGGCCACGACCGAGGTGGTGGCGAAGTCACGACACCACAGCAGATAGCTGTACGACGAGTTCAGGTCGAGCACCTTCGAGTCCCGCGCGATCCGCCACAGCGCGGCGCCGTCCGTCACGGACGGGCGGTCGATGCGCAGTTCTGCTTTCGGTGCTGCTGGGTCTGCTTGTGCGGCAGTCATGCAAATTGAACTTACCGATGGAAATTCAAAAATGCATGGCCGGATGGGGTTACGTACGGGTCGGCCTTGTGTTATCGCGCGGGCGTGAGCAAAGGGGTGAAGGGGCGGCGAAAGGGCCCGTTTTGTGTGGGAATTACCGCGCAAAACGGGCTCGATGTGTAACGCGTCACAGCCGTGTAACCCTCACGAGATCTGCTCGAATTACCCCCGACGGCGTTCGCGAAATCTTTGCGTTTAGGTTCTGATGAAGCGGGCAGAAGACAACGGGAAGCTGCTTCGAATGGAAATTGATGAATTACGCCGTATTCAGGATCCGGTAACCCCGTCGATACGCTCGCGCAGGATATCCGCGTGGCCGTTGTGCCGGGCGTACTCCTCGATCATGTGAATCAGCACCCAGCGCAGACTCACATCGATCCCGGCCATGAATCCGTCACTGATCCGGCCGATGTAGTCCAGCGACCGCCCTGCGCACAGCTCCCGCCCCCGGGCGACCTCCCGCCGCCACACGTCCAGCGCCTCGTCGAGCCCGCGCGCCGGATCGAGGACGTACCCGTTGCCCTCCCCGTACACCGGTGGCACGTCCAGCCCCGCCACCACCCGCTGGAACCAGTTCCGCTCGACCTCGGCGAGATGCTGCACCAGGCCGAGCAGGGTCAGGGCCGACGGCTCCGCCGAGGCCAACCGCACCTGGGCGTCGTCCAGTTCCCTGCACTTCAGCTCCAGCGTGGCCCGATGGAAGTCGAGCCAGCTGTCGAGCATGGGCCGCTCCTCGCCGGTGAGGTGGGGGACGGTGCGGCCGTCGGGCAGGGTGTGGGGTGTGTTGGTGGTCATGCGGGGAGCATGGCACGCCCCTCCGACACCGACGCTGTCAGTGGCTCCGAACCTCCGCCAGCGCGGTGCCGAGCGCCGTCAGACACGCCTCCACCACGTCCACCCGCGCGTCGGCCCCGTAGTGGTTCACCCGGATCATCTCCTTGGCCAGCGCGCCCCCACCCGCCGCCAACGGCAGCCCGGGACCGGCCGCCAGCGCCCGCTCCACCACCTCCGACGCCACCACCCCCGCCGGCACCCGCAGGGTCGTGGCGACCGGCGCCGCCTCCCGCTCCTCGTACACGTACGGCTCAAGGCCTCCGCCCAGAGCCACCGCCCCCGCCCGAGCCGCCGCCGCGGCCGCCGCGTGCCGGGCCGTCACCGTGTCCAGTCCCACGGCCTCGATCCGCTCCAGGCATGCCTCCAGTGCCAGCATCTCCAGCTGCGCGGGCGCGTGCGGCAGCGTCTTCCGGCCGCCGTCGACCCACCGCTCCTTCCAGTCCAGAAGGGAGAGGTACGACCGCCTCGGCGCGCCCGGATTGGCTGCCATCCGCGCCCACGCCCGCTCGCTCACCGACACCGCCGACACACCCGCCGGCCCGCCCATCGCCTTCTGCGCCCCGATGACGCACAGGTCCACACCCCACGCGTCCGGCACCACCGGCTCGGCCCCGACGGAGGCGACGGCGTCCAGATGGAACAGCGCGCCGTGCCGCCGTACCACCTCCCCGATCTCCGCGACCGGATTGGTGTTCCCGGTCGCCGCCTCCGCGTGCACGAGGGAGACGAAGTCGATCGCCGGGTGCTCGTCGAAGGCCTCCTGGATCTGCTCGGCGCTCACCGCCGTGTGGAACGGCACCGCGAGGTCGACCACCGTCGCCCCGCAGTCGCGCAGCCAGTTCCCGAAGGTCTGCCCGTACGGCCCGGTGATGACGTTCAGCGCGACGGTGCCAGGACCGGCCGCTCCCCGGATCGCCCCCTCCAGCGGCAGCAGCGCCTCACCCTGCATGATCACGACGTCCTGCCGGGTGTCCAGCAAACGGGCGACCCGGTCCTCGATCTCGGCGAAGCGGGCGGCGCTCAGCGGGGCCAGGTCCAGGAACGGGTGTGTCACGGCGGTGCCTTCTTCTCGGTCATGGGGTAGAGGTGACGAGAGTAACCGGCACCCCACCCCCACCCCCGGCCGGCGACTTCGCCCCCCACAGGAGGTTCCCGTGCACACCGTCCCCGGCCGCCGCTCCGGCGCCCCACGCCGTGCCCTGGCCGTCCCCACCGCGATCACCGGCCTGCTGCTCGTGGCCCTCACCGCCTCCGGCTGTACCTCGACCGACAACGGCGGCAGCAAGACCGCCGCCGGCGGGGTCACCCTCGTCAAGGGCGGACAGCTCACCACCTGCACCCACCTTCCGTACCCGCCCTTCCAGTCGGAGATCGACGGCACGGTGCAGGGCTTCGACGTGTCGCTCATCGACCTCGTCGCCAAGGACCTCGGGGTGAAGCAGAAGATCCTCGACACCCCCTTCGAGAACTTCAAGACGGGCGCCTTCCTCAACTCCGGCGAGTGCGACCTGGCCGCGGCCGGTATGACCATCACCGCCGAACGCAAGAAGAACGTCGACTTCTCCGACCCGTACTTCGACGCCACCCAGGCGCTCCTGGTCGACAAGAACAGCGGCATCACCTCGCTGGCCGACGCGAAGGCCAAGAAGGTCAAGCTGGGCGCGCAGGCGCAGACCACCGGTGAGGACTACGCCAAGAAGCAGGGCTTCGACCCGGTGTCCTTCGAGTCCTCCGACGCCGTGCTCAACGGTCTGCGCACCGGACAGGTCAAGGCCGTGATCATCGACTATCCCGTGGTCCAGGGCTGGCTGAAGGACAAGGCCAACGCCGCCGCCTTCCAGCTCGCCGACAACATCAACACCGGTGAGCAGTACGGCTTCACGGTGAAGAAGGGCAACACCAAGCTCCTGGCCGCCATCAACAAGGCGATCAAGAACGCCAAGGCCGACGGCACCTACAAGAAGCTGTACGAGAAGTGGATCGGCCCCTACGACCAGTCCGCCGCGTCCCCCTCCGCCTCATGACCGCGCCGGCGGACACCCGGCTCCAGCCCCGCAAGAAGGGCCTGACGCGCAGTCAGAAGCGCAGTCTGTCGCGCGGTGTCCAGTACGTCGTCTTCGTCGCCGCCGTGATCGCCTTCGCGGTCGCGGCGGACTGGGGGCGGCTGAAGAACCAGTTCGCGCAGGGAAGCATCGCCCGGCAGATGTTCCCGGACGTCATCACGCTCGCCCTGAAGAACACCGTGCTGTACACCCTCTCCGGCTTCGTCGTCGGACTGGCCCTCGGCATGGTGATCGCGCTGATGCGGCTGTCGTCCGTCGGCCCCTACCGCTGGCTGGCCGGCGTCTACATCGAGATCTTCCGCGGACTGCCCGCCCTGCTGATCTTCATCTTCATCGGGGTCGCCGTCCCGCTGGCCTTCCCCGGCACGGAGATCGTCGGCGGCACCTACGGCAAGGTCGCCCTCGCCCTCGGTCTGGTCGCCGCCGCCTACATGGCGGAGACGATCCGCGCCGGCATCCAGGCGGTGCCCAAGGGGCAGATGGAGGCCGCCCGTTCGCTGGGCTTCTCGCCCGCCCGCGCCATGGTCTCCATCATCATCCCGCAGGCCTTCCGCATCATCCTCCCGCCGCTGACCAACGAGTTGGTCCTGCTGTTCAAGGACTCCTCCCTCGTCCTGTTCCTCGGCGTGACGCTGGAGGAGCGTGAACTGTCCAAGTACGGCCGCGACCTGGCCAGCCAGACCGCCAACTCCACGCCGATCCTCGTCGCCGGCCTGTGCTACCTGCTGGTGACCATCCCGCTCGGCTTCGTCGTACGCCGTATGGAGGCGAAGGCCCAGGAGGCCGTGAAATGAGCGAGCAGCCGCATGCCGTGCGTCCGGAGATCCAGGTGCGCGGTCTGCACAAGTCGTTCGGCGACAACGAGGTCCTGCGCGGCATCGACCTGGAGATCGGCCAGGGCGAGGTGGTGTGCGTCATCGGCCCCTCGGGCTCCGGCAAGTCGACGCTGCTGCGGTGCGTGAACCTCCTGGAGGAGCCGACCAAGGGCCAGATCTTCGTCGGCGGCACCGAACTCACCGATCCCGACGTCGACATCGACGCCGTACGCCGCCGTATCGGCATGGTCTTCCAGCAGTTCAACCTCTTCCCGCACCTCACGGTGACCGAGAACCTCACCCTGCCCCAGCGCCGGGTCCTCGGGCGGGACAAGGCGCAGGCCGCCCGGGTGGCCGCCGAGAACCTGGAGCGGGTCGGTCTGTCGGAGAAGGCGGACGCCTACCCCGCCTCCCTCTCCGGCGGCCAGCAGCAGCGCGTGGCGATCGCGCGGTCGTTGTCGATGGGGCCCGAGGTGATGCTCTTCGACGAGCCGACCTCCGCGCTCGACCCCGAACTGGTCGGAGACGTGCTGGCCGTCATGCGGATGCTCGCGCGCGAGGGCATGACCATGATGGTCGTCACCCATGAGATGACCTTCGCCCGCGAGGTCGCCGACCGGGTCGTCTTCATGGACGGCGGAGTCGTCGTCGAGGACGGCCACCCGGACCAGGTCATCAGCCGTCCCGCCCACGCCCGTACCCGCCACTTCCTCTCCCGGCTCCTCGACCCGGCGATGGCCGAGGTGGAGGAGGAGACCTCGGACCAGGTCGGCGACGGCGACTGAGCCCGGCACCCGGAAAAGGAGACATACATTCCGCTGTCGCCCACTCGACCCGAACCGGCATCATTCGGTGCATGACGACTCACGACGACCCGGCCGGCCCCGGAGCCGCCACCCCGCTCACGCCCCTCCCGGAGGACTGGGAGCGATGTCTGGCCGTGGCGGCCCACCCCGACGACATCGAGTACGGCACCGCCTCCGCCGTGGCCCGCTGGACCGCCCAGGGCAAGCGGGTCACGTATCTGCTGGTCACGCGGGGCGAGGCGGGCATCGACGGGGTGCACCCGGACACGGCCGGCCCGCTGCGCGAGACCGAGGAGCGGGCCGGGGCCCGTGAAGTGGGCGTGGACACGGTCGAGTTCCTCGACCACCGGGACGGAGTCGTCGAGTACGGGCCCGCGCTGCGCCGCGACATCGTGCGGTCCATCCGCCGCCACCGCCCGGAGGTTCTGGTGACCGGCGCGTACACCGTGACGATGGTCGCCGGGCTGGTCAACCAGGCCGACCACCGGGTCGTGGGCCTCGCCGCGCTGGACGCGGCGCGTGACGCGGGCAACCGGTGGATCTTCCCGGAACTCGCCGACGAGGGCCTCGAACCCTGGGGCGGGGTCCGCTTCGTCTGCGTCGCCGGCGCCGAGCGGCCCACCCATGGCGTGGACGTCACGGGCGAACCGCTCGAGCGGGGCATCGCCTCCCTGACCGCCCACGCCGAGTACACCAAGGGCCTCGGTGCGCAGGGCTTCGAGCCGCGCCCCTTCCTGACCTGGTCGGCACGCCGTGGCGGCCCCGCTCTCGGCGTCGAGGCCGCCGTCCTCTTCGACGTGCACATGCTGTCCTTCGAAGGCCCGCCGCCCTGGGAGCAGTGACCCGCACGGCGGCTGGTTAAGGTGCAGTCCATGAGCGATCGCACGGTGCTGCACGTGAAGGGCCGCGTCCTGGCCGGCCCCGAGGACGTCCGGGACGAGCTGTGGGTGGTCGACGGCCGGATCTCCTACGACCGTCCCGGCGGCGCCCGTGACGTCCGTACCGTCGAGGGCTGGGCCCTGCCCGGCCTCGTCGACGCCCACTGCCATGTCGGGCTCGGCCCGCACGGGCCGGTCGAGCGGGACGTGGCCGAGAAGCAGGCGCTGACCGACCGGGACGCGGGCACCCTCCTCATCCGCGACGCCGGTTCGCCCTCGGACACCCGCTGGGTCGACGACCGTGAGGACCTCCCGAAGATCATCCGGGCCGGCCGGCACATCGCCCGCACCCGCCGCTACATGCGCGGCTACGCCTGGGAGATCGAGCCGGAGGACCTGGTCGCGTATGTCGCCCAGGAGGCCCGGCGGGGCGACGGCTGGGTCAAGCTGGTCGGCGACTGGATCGACCGCGAGGTGGGCGACCTGACTCCCAGCTGGCCGCGCGAGGCGGTCGGGGCGGCCATCGCCGAGGCCCACCGCCTCGGCGCCCGCGTCACCGCGCACTGCTTCGCCGAGAACTCCCTGGAGGACCTGGTCGAGGCCGGCATCGACTGCGTCGAGCACGCGACCGGTCTGACCGACGACCTGATCCCGCTCTTCGCCGAGCGCGGAGTCGCGATCGTCCCGACCCTCGTCAACATCGCCACCTTCCCGCAGCTCGCGGCGGGCGGCCAGGAGAAGTTCCCCCGGTGGGCGGCCCATATGCGACGCCTCCACGAACGCCGCTACGACACCGTGCGGGGCGCCTACGACGCCGGTGTCCCGGTGTTCGTCGGTACCGACGCCGGCGGCCATCTCGCCCATGGACTGGTGGCCACGGAGGTCGCCGAACTGGTGACCGCGGGAATCCCGCCCGTGGTGGCCCTCTCGGCGACGACCTGGGCCGCACGCACATGGCTCGGGCGGCCGGGCCTGGAGGAGGGGGCGCCGGCCGACCTGATCGTGTACGCGGAGGATCCACGGGCGGACGTACGGGTGTTGGCGGCCCCGCGGCGGGTGGTGCTGAACGGGAGGGTGATCGGCTAGTTGACGCGCCGTGCGCCGTCCTGTGCGCCGTCCTGTGCGCGGTTCGTCAACCGCCGTATTCGGACAGAAGGCGGTCCGGCGGCGAAAGAGTGGAACGCCTGTGCCGACCGATTCGAAAACGTTCACGCGGAACGCACGATGGGGTGAACTGGCGCTGGAATCCCCTCCGTTCACTCGTCGTGCGTAATTCTTGGCGGGTCCCGAGCAAGTCTCCTTGACGGGTCCCCACCTTGAACGGCAAGAACTTCCGTATGCCCGCACGCCGTCTCGCCACCGTCGCGGCGGCCACGGCGCTCGCCGCGGGTCCCGCGGCCCTGGCCGGCGCGGGCGCCGCGCACGCGAGCGGTGAGCAGGGTCGCGCGAGCGCCGTCGTCCTGCGCACCGGGCTCGATGTGTCCCTGCTCAACAAGACCGTGAACGTCCCGCTCGCGGTCTCGCTCAACCAGGTCCAGGCGCCCCGGAGCGCCGAGAAGAGCGCGCTCACCGCCCGGCTGGACGGTGTGGACGGCGGAAAGCCCTTCAGCGTCCTGGACGCCGAGGTCGCCACTGCGAAGGCCACCGTCACCTCCACCGGGGCCGAGGGCTACACCCGCCTCGCCCACGCCAAGCTCCATGTCCCCGGCCTGCCCCTGCTGTCTCTGATCGAGATCGGCCAGGTCACCTCCAGGGCGACCTGCGCTGCGGGCAGAGCACCGGTCGCCGAGTCAGACCTCCTCGGCGCGGTCGACGTCCTCGGCAAGAAGGTCACCGTCACGGCCGGTGGCCCCACCGACGTCGAGGTCCCCGGCATCGGAGAGGTCCGTCTCGACCTCTCCAAGCGGTCGACCACGTCTCGCACGGCCGCCGCCACCGCGCTCGAACTCAGGGTCTCCGTCAACCCGTTGAAGCTCAACGTCGCCGAGGTCGAGGGCACCCTGACCCTGGCCGAGGCGACCTGCGAGGCACCGGCCTCGACACAGGGCGGCCCGAGCAGCGACCCGTCACGTGACTCCGGCGGCGTGAAGGCCCAGGGCGGGCCCGGCAAGGAGGCCGGCCTCGCCGAGACCGGCGCCAGTTCGCTCACGCCGTACCTGGCGGGCGGCGCGATCGCCCTGCTCGCGGCGGGCGGTGGAGCACTGACACTGACCCGCCGCAGCCAACCCTGAAACCACCCCCGACCGCCCCCACACCGGCACGACAACACCAGGGCCCGGCACACACGCGGCCCCGCGCGACCACCGCTCGGCGCATGCGCCGTCTCGCGTGGTTGCGGCTTCGTACCTCGCCGGGCCCCGGGGGCGTCACCGTCTCGCGGCTTCCGGGCTCCGCGCCTGGGCGGTCCGGCGGCGTGACGGCGCGTGTGGAGTCGTCGCCGGGCGCCTTCACGGCTCCGTGCCTTGGCGGTCCGTCGGCGGCACCTCCCGCGCTTCGGCGGTCTGTCGACGTCACGGCCCGGCGCGGTTCCCGCTCCGCGCCTCAGCGAGCCCCCGGCGTCACCGTCTCGCGGCTTCAGGGCTCCGTGCCTTGGCGGTTCGTTGGCGTCGTCGGTCCCCGCGGTCACAGCCCCGTGCCTCGGCGTCATGGCGCGTGTGGAGTCGTCGCCTGGCGCATTTGCCGTCTCGCGTGGTCACTGATCCGTGTCTCAGTGGTCGGTCAGTGTTATCGCCTGGTCGAGGGCCTGGAGGAAGGAGTTGACCGTGGGGCGGTCGCGTACCGCGAGGCGCAGCCAGTCCTGGCCGAGGCCCGGGAAGGTGT
Organism: Streptomyces sp. NPDC005648; assembly: GCF_040605395.1. Lineage (NCBI taxonomy): Bacteria > Bacillati > Actinomycetota > Actinomycetes > Kitasatosporales > Streptomycetaceae > Streptomyces > Streptomyces sp. NPDC005648. Next base: position 43,101 of record NZ_JBEXCS010000018.1, read on the forward strand.
CGCCCCGGCGTACCGCGAAGCCCAGGTCCCGGAGATGGCGGCGGACGGCTGTCGCCCTCGGCAGGCGTACGAGGACGAAGGGGGCCTGGGCCGGTTCCACGATGCGGAGTCCGTCCGGGCCGAACTCGCCCAGGCCCGCGACCAGATGGGCCCGGTCGGCCGCGACGCGGTGGGCCGCGTGGGCCGCCTCCGCGAGGGCCTGGGAGCCGACACAGGCCTCGGCGGCGGCGAGCGCCGGGGTGGAGACCGGCCAGAGGGGCTGGGCGCGCTCCAGCTCGGCGATGGTCTCCGGGGAGGCCAGGACATAGCCGATGCGCAGACCGGCGAGTCCCCAGGTCTTGGTCAGACTGCGCAGGACGACCAGGCCGGGCACGTCCGTGCGGCCGGCCAGCGCCTCCCGCTCGCCCGGCACCGCGTCCATGAACGCCTCGTCCACCACCAACGTCCGCCCCGGCCGGGCGAGTCGGACGATGGACTCGGCCGGGTGGAGGACGGACGTCGGGTTCGTCGGGTTGCCGATCACGACGAGGTCGGCGTCCCCGGGAACGGCCGCCGGATCGAGACGGAAACCGTCCTCCTCGCGCAGCAGCACGCGGTCCACCGTGTGACCGGCGTCCCGCAGCGCCGCCTCCGGTTCCGTGAACTGCGGGTGCACCACGACCGGCTGACGGACCTTCAGGGCCCTGGCGAGCAACACGAAGGCCTCCGCCGCACCCGCCGTCAGCAGCACCCGTTCCGCCGGGAGACCGTGCCGGGCGGCCACCGCCGCCCGGGCGGCCCGGCCGTCGGGGTAGGCGGCGAGGCCCGTCAGCGACTCGGCGATGCGGGCCCGCAGCCAGGCCGGCGGTGTGTCCGCGCGGACGTTGACGGCCAGGTCGACCAGCTTCGCGCCGTCGTCACGCACCTCGGCGTCGCCGTGGTGCCGCAGGTCATGGGCGCTTCTGTCAGTGTGCATGGGCGTGTCCGCCGTGGTGGTGGTGCCCGTGGTGGTGATGGTGGCCGTCGTCGTCCGGGTGGAAGTGCGGCTGCTGCGGCAGACCGACCTTGTCCTCGAACCCGGGCAGCGCGATCCGGTACACACACGAGTCGCAGTTCATCCGCAGATCACCCTTCACGGCCTCCTCGTACCGCTCCATCACCAGATCGAGCAGCTCCGGCTCGGGGCCGATGACCTCGGCCGACCGTACCTCGACCTCCGGATGCGCGGCCGCCCAGCCCTCGGTCTGCTGCCTCACCCGGTCCGGCAGGATGCCGGTGAACAGGAAGTAGGGGAGTACGACGATCCGCCGGGCACCCAGCCGCACGCAACGGTCGAGCCCGCTCGGCACGTCCGGCGCCGCGAGCGAGACGAACGCCGTCTCCACACCGGCGTAACCGCGCCCCTCCCACAGCAGCCGCGCCGCCTTGTGCACCTCGGCGTTGGCGTCCGGGTCGGTCGAGCCGCGCCCGACCAGCAGCACGGTCACATCGGCCCGGTCCTCCGGCGTGCGCGGGCCACCACCGAGCGCCTCGTCCAGACGCCGCTCCAGGACGGCGAGCAGGGACGGGTGCGGGCCCAGCGGGCGGCCGTAGGTGTACGAGATCCCGGCGTGCCGTTCCTTCTCGCGGACGAGGGCCGCCGGGATGTCACCCTTGGCGTGCCCGGCGGACACCAGCATCAGCGGTACGGCGGCGAAGCGGCGTACGCCCCGCTCCACCAGCTCCGCGACCGCCTCGCCCAGCGGCGGCGGGGACAGTTCGATGAAGCCGCCCGCGACGGGCAGTTCGGGGTGGCGGCGACCGAGCTCCCGGACGAAGTCGCGGAACGCCTCGGCTCCGGCGTCGTCCCGGGTGCCATGACCGGCGATGAGCAGGGCGGGCGGCGGGGTGGTCACGAGGTCTCCTCAGACGGTGAAGTGGGGTGGTACAGCAGGGCGTTGAGCGCGGCGGAGGCGACCGCCGAACCGCCCTTCTCGGACACGTTGCTCACGGCGGGCAGACCGCTCCCGCGCAGCGCGGCCTTGGACTCGACCGCGCCGACGAAGCCGACGGGCAGGCCGATGACCAGCGCGGGGGAGGCGTCCAGGGTCAGCAACTCCTCAAGGGCGGTGGGCGCGTTGCCGATCACCCAGAGGGCGCCGGGCCCGACCTGCTCGTAGGCGAGACGTATCGCGTGCGCCGAACGGGTCAGCCCCGCCTCGGCCCTGGCGTCCCTGAGACGGCAGACGGTCCTGCGGCGGGTGATCCCGGCCGCGACCATCTCGACGTCCACGACGACGGGCGCCCCGGCGTGCAGCGCGGCGTGCGCCTTCGCCAACTCGCCCTCGTCCATGACGAGATCGTCGGCGTAGCCGAGGTCGGCGGCGGAGTGGATCACCCGCTCCACCACGGCCCGGGTCAGCGGCGGGAAGTGCGAGGTGTCCAGCCGGGCGCGCAGGCGCCGGTAGGACTCCGCTTCGATGGGGTGCACGACCCTGGCCACACCGGTCTCCTGCCCCGCGGCGGATCCGCTCATGACGCGGCCTCCTGCCAGCGGTAGCCGCGCGGCGTCACCATACGCCCCGCGATGTCGCGGGTCGCCGTGTTGCCCACGGTCACGACCGTCATCATGTCGACCGTCGCCGGATCGAGGCCGGCCAGTGTCGTCAGCCGGCTGGACTCGTCCGGCCGGGACGCGTTGCGTACGACTCCGACCGGTGTCGTCGGCTCCCGGTGCCCGGCGAGGATCGCCAGCGCCTTGGGAAGCTGCCAGTCCCGGCCCCGGGAACGGGGGTTGTAGAAGGTGACCACGAGATCCGCCTCGGCCGCGGCCCGCACCCGCCGCTCGATGACCTCCCACGGCGTGTGCAGATCGGAGAGGCTGATGGAGACATGGTCGTGGCCGAGCGGCGCGCCCAGGACGGCGCCCGCGGCGAGCGCCGCCGTCACCCCGGGTACGCCGATCACGTCGATGTCGTCCGAGGCCTCCGCGAGCGCGGGCGAGGCCATGGCGTAGACCCCGGCGTCCCCGCTGCCGATCAGTGCGACGGCCTGTCCGCGCCGCGCCTCGGCGACCGCGGTGCGGGCCCGCTCCTCCTCGGCGCCGAGACCCGACTCCAGGACGCGGGTGCCGGGGCGCAGCAGATCGCGGATCTGGTCGACGTACTGGTCGAGCCCCACGAGCACGGAGGCGCGCCGCAGTTCGGCGGCGGCGCGCGGGGTGAGCAGGTCGCGGGCGCCGGGTCCGAGCCCGACGACCGCGAGCCGGCCGCGCGCGGGACGCCGTACGACGGCGCAGGTCACCATCGCCGGCCGCCCGTCGGCACGCTCCGACTTCCGTTTGGGTACGAGGAGTTCACCGCCGCGGGCGAGGGCGGCGGCCTCGGCGACGGACGGGGTGCCGACCGCGGCGAGGGGCGCGTCGGAGGGGTGGGGCACCTCGACCGACGCCAGTTCCTCGGCGGGGTGGGTGACCAGTGGCACCCCCAGCCGCTCGGCCGCCCCCACGATCCCGGGCTCGTCGGACTTGGCGTCGACGGTGGCGAGTTCGGCGAGGGAGGCGGGGGAGAGGCCGGCGTCACGCAGGGCGGTCCCGACCAGGCCGAGGACCTCCTCGACGGGGGCGCCCCTGGACGCTCCCACGCCGACGACCAGGGACGGCGGCCGGAGCACGACCTCGTGCTCGGCGGGCTCCACGGCACGATCCGACACACGGATGGTGTACGTGCCTTCGGCGGTGACCGGCAGCGGGGGCAGCGGCCAGGCCAACTCGCCCTTCAGCGCGACCGGTTCGCCGTCCAGCAGCGCACGGGAGACCCCCGCGACATCCCCCTCCACGGGGAAGCCGAGCATGTCGAGACCCGGCACCCCCACCGCGTCCGTCGCCGTGGTCACCACCGGCCGCGCCCCCAGCAACTCCCCGACCTCTTCGGCGAGTTCATTGGCGCCGCCCCCGTGTCCGCCGACCAGCGACACGGCGAACCGCCCGCCCTCGTCGACGCACACCACACCCGGGTCGGTCCTCTTGTCCCCCAGCAGCGGCGCCACCAGCCGCACCACCGCCCCCGTGGCCAGGAAGCACACCAGCTGCTCGCACTCCGCGAACGCGGCCCGTACGGCGTCCCCCACAGGACCCTCGTACACCCGCGTACGGTCCGGCCACGCGGCCGCCAGCCGGTCGCGCGCCGCCGCCCCCGCCGAGGTGGCGGAAATCAGGCCGATCACTGAGCAACTCCTTCGTCAGAGGCGGGAGTCCGGACTCCCCACAACAGAAAGACGGGGTTGGTGGCCGCGAGCCGGCTCACATCCCCGGGCAGCGGCGCGAGCCGCGACGACTGCAGCAGCACCCCGTCGCAGCCGAACCCGGCACCCGTCAGCGCCGCGCGCACCGCCGGGACCCGGTCCAGCGCCGCCATGGCGACCACGACCGTCCGCCGGGCGCGATGCGCGCACGCGGTGACGATGCCGGGCAGCTCACGTCCGCCGCCGCCGACGAACACGGCGTCGGGGTCGTCGAGTTCGTCCAGTGCGGCGGGTGCCGAGCCGTGCACGACCTGGACGTCCACGCCGTGGGCGAGGGCGTTGGCACGGATCCGCTCGACGCCGTCGGCCGTCTTCTCCACGGCGGTGACGGCGGCTCCGAAGCGCGCGCACTCCACGGCCACGGATCCGGAGCCCGCCCCGATGTCCCACACCAGCTCACCGAGGCGCGGTCCTAGCCGGGCGAGCGCCAGGGCCCGCACCTCGGACTTGGTGATCATCGAGTCGCGATGGCTGAACTCGGCCTCGTCCAGGGCCCATCGGGCGGGGCCGGCCGACCCACCGGCGACCGTACGCACCCCACCGAGGGCGTGCCGCTCGTCGAGACACAGCACCACGCTGACGTCCGCTCCCCAGTCCCGTTCCGCGGCCTCGGCCGGCGTGACCCGCTCCACACGCTCGTCCTCGGAGTCGAGAGCGGAGGCGACGACGAGCACACGCGCGCCGGGTTCGTCAACCCGTGCGGCCGAGAGCTCCGTGAAGCCCGACGCGGCCCCGCCCTCCGTCCCCCGTGCGGCAAGGTTCCCCGTTCCCCGTGCGGCAAGGTCTTCCGTCCCCCGCGTGGCCAGGTCCGCCGCCCCCCGCGCGGTTCGCAGCAGTGCGGCTCCCAGTTCTGCCGGACCCGCCCCCGGGCCCGTCAGTACCGCCACCTTCGGGCGGGCCCGGCACACGTTCACCGCGGTCCGCAGTTCCCGGCCGTGGGCGCTGACGACCACCGCGTCGTCCCACGGCAGCCCGACCCGGGCGAACGCGGCGGCGACGGACGACACCCCCGCCCGCACCTCCAGCCGCTCCGCCCCGAACCGCTCCGCCAGCGCCCGGACGATCCCGAAGAACCCGGGGTCGCCGGAGGCCAGCACGACCACCCGGCCCTCCTTCTCCAGGTGCCGCTCGACGACGTCCAGCGCCGGGACGAGCGGGCCCAGGACGACCTGCTCGGCGTCCGCCGGTACCGGAGCCGCGGCCAGGTGCCGGCGCCCGCCGACGACCAGCCGCGCCTGCGCCAGGACGTCCCGTACGTCGGCCGGGAGCGGCGCCCCCGTCCCCGTACCGACGACCGTGATCAGGTGATCGCTCATGTGGTCGCCCCTCGCTCGCGCAGCGCCCTGCGGGCCTCGGGGTCGGCCTTGCGGAACCCGTGGAAGTGGCCGGGGTGGTAGAGGTGCGAGCGCGTGCCCTCGGCGTCCAGCGCCGGTCCGACCAGGAAGAGCGTGTGCTTCCAGAGCTTGTGCTCCTTGACCGTCTCCTCCAGCGTGCCGATCGTGCAGCGCACCAGCAGCTCCTCGGGCCAGGTCGCCTGGTAGGCGACGACGACCGGGGTGGAGGTCGGATAGCCGCCCTCCAGCAGCTCCCGGACCAGCTGTCCGCTGCGCGCCGCCGACAGGAAGATCGCCATGGTGGTGCCGTGCCGCGCGAACTCCCGCACCTCCTCCCCGGGCGGCATCGGCGTCTTGCCGCCACCGAGCCGCGTGAGGACGACGGACTGCGCGACCTCGGGAATCGTCAGCTCGCGCCGCGCGAGCGCGGCGACGGCGGAGAAGGCGGAGACGCCCGGGACGACCTCGGTCGGGATCCCGATCCGGGCACAGCGGTCGAGCTGCTCCTGGGTGCCGCCCCACAGGGCGGGGTCCCCGGAGTGGATCCGGGCCACCCTCAGCCCCTCCTCCCGCGCCCGCTCGTAGACGGCGACCACGTCCTCCAGCGACATCGTCGCCGAGTCGAGGATCTCCGCACCCTCGCGCGCGTGGTCGAGGACCTCCGCCTGCACCAGGCTCGCGGCCCAGATGACCACGTCGGCCTCGGCGATGGCCCGCGCGGCACGGAACGTCAGCAGATCGGCGGCGCCGGGGCCGGCACCGACGAAGGTCACCTTGCCGGTGGGGGCATCGGCCATGGAAATCGGTCCTCTCCTGTACAACTCGGGCAAAACGTCTTACGGTCGGGGCCTCAGAGGCCGCACGATGTGCGCGAACGGCCGTTGATCGGATAACAAGTCCCCATGGCGGTCTTCGTCGCGCTCGGCGCGTTCCTGATGACGCTGGCCGGCGGCTGGACGGCACAGCGCGTGACCGACCGTCGCCATCTCGTCCTGGGACTGGCCGGCGGACTGATGCTCGGTGTGGTCGGCCTGGATCTGCTGCCGGAGGCGCTGCAGGCGGCCGGCGACGAGGTCTTCGGCGTACCCGCGGCCCTGCTCCTCTTCGTGGCCGGTTTCCTCCTCGCTCATCTGGTCGAACGGCTGCTCGCCGCCCGTCAGGCCGCGCACGGCGGCGAGGAGACCGACGCCCATGGCCGGGCGCCCGAGGTGGGCATGACGGCGGCGGCCGCGATGGTCGGCCACAGCGCCATGGACGGTGTGGCGATCGGCGCGGCCTTCCAGGTCGGCGGCGGCATGGGCGCGGCGGTCGCGCTGGCCGTCGTGGCGCACGACTTCGCCGACGGCTTCAACACGTACACGATCACCAGCCTGTACGGAAACGCCCGCCGCAAAGCCCTGACCATGCTGTTCGCGGACGCGCTGGCCCCGGTGATCGGCGCCGCGTCGACGGCCTTCGTCACCATCCCGGAGGGCCTGCTCGGCGGCTATCTCGGCCTCTTCGGCGGTGTGCTCCTCTATCTGGCCGCCGCCGAGATCCTCCCCGAGGCCCACCACGAACACCCCGCCCGCTCGACCCTGTTGTGCACGGTCGCGGGCGTGCTGTTCATCTGGCTGGTCGTCGGCCTGGCCGGCTGATCCGCCGCCGCTCACAACTTCCCGCCCCGCCGGCCGTCCCGCCGCGCGGGCGCGATGAGCGTCGAGAGATACGGCAGCGGGCCGCCGTCGAGCTCGTCGGCCGGCCGAATGAACTCGCTCTCCAGCCCGAGCGCCGACCCCCACACCGCGTCACCGATCCGCCCGGTCTCCCGCAGCGCCTCGGCGACCTCGGCGGCCTGCCGTCCGAACTTGTAGGCGACGACGGTACCGGGCCCGTTGAGCGCGTCCTTGAGCACGGCGGCCCCCGCGGTGACGGGGACGAGGGTGAGCGGCTCGGTCCCCTCCGTCAGCACGGCACCCGAGCGCGCGGCGAGGTCCTGCATGGCCGTGATGCCCGGCACCGTCTCCACGACGGTCCCCGGCACCAGCTCGGCGATGGTCTGCGCGAGATAGGTGAACGTCGAGTACACGTTCGGATCACCGATGGTCGCGAAGGCGACGCTCCCGTGCTCGCCCAGCAGCCGGGCCACCCGCTCCCCGGCCGCGTCCCAGGCGGCCTCCCGCCGCCCCCGGTCACTGCGCTCGTTGAGCGCGAACACGACCCGGACGACCTTGTCCTCGGGCACGTAGTGCAGCACGGTCGCCTCGGCCCGCCCCGGCTCACCGCCGTCCTTTCCGTCGGACGCGGCCATCACCGGCACCACGACGACATCGGCGGCCCGCAGGGCGTTGACGCCCTTGACGGTCACCAGCTCCGGATCGCCGGGCCCGACGCCCACCCCGATCAGCCTGCTGCTGTTGCTCATGACGTCCGGCACCTCTCCACGAACCGACGGGCCGCACCGGGCTCGGACGCCCAGTGCGTGTGCAGATAACTCGCGTGCACACCCTGTTGTACGAAACCCTCGACCCGCCGGTCAGGGGCGCGCACGCCCCAGGCGGGAGCCGCCCCCGCCCCCGGCTCGACGACGGTCCGGTGAAACTCGTGCCCCCGCATCCGCGTCCCCGCGACGCCCAGCACACTGTCACTCACGGCGACGGCGTCCCGGTACCCGAGCGTGAGCCGCTCCGACATCCGCGCGCTCGCGTCCAGCACCCCGCACATGGGCCGCCCGTCCAACTCCCGGCACAGATACAGCAGTCCGGCACACTCGGCGGCGACGGGCGCCCCGCCGAGGGCGAGTTCACCGACGGCCTTGCGCAGAGCCTCGTTGGCGGACAGCTCGGCGGCGTACACCTCGGGAAACCCACCCCCGATGACCAACCCGCGTGTCCCGTCGGGCAGTTGCTCGTCCCTGAGCGGGTCGAAGGGCACGACCTCCGCACCGGCGGCGGTGAGCAGCTCGGCATGCTCGGCGTAGGAGAACGTGAATGCCTGCCCACCGGCAACGGCAATTTTCAGCCCGTCCGGCGTTTGAGGACGAGGCCCGGAGGGCCGATGGGGGTCTGGGGGCCGATGGGGGTCTGGGGGCGCAGCCCCCAGGGCCTCAGCCGCGTCCCACGCCGCACAGGACAACGCTCCCGCACTCCGCGCCAAGCCCATCAGCGCCTCGAGATCACACCCGGCGGCCACCTGCGCCGCCATCGCCCCCACGGCCTCCACGGCGGCGGCATGCCGCTCGGCGACCGGCACCAGCCCCAGGTGCCGGGACGGCGTGTCCACCTGCGGAGCCCGCCGCAGCACCCCCAGCACCGGCACCCCGGCCGCCTCCAACGCCTCCCGCAGCAGCTCCTCGTGCCGGTCCGACGCCACCTTGTTCAGGATCACGCCCCCGACCCGCACCCGCGGATCCCAGGACGCGAACCCGTGCACCAGCGCCGCCACCGACCGGGACTGCGACGAGGCGTCCACCACCAGCACCACCGGCGCCCGCAGCAGCTTCGCCACCTGCGCCGTGGACGCCAGTTCACCCTCGCCCGCGGCACCGTCGTACATCCCCATCACGCCCTCGACGACCGCGACATCGCAGCCCCGCGCGCCGTGCAGGAACAACGGAGCCACCAACTCCGGTCCGCACAGATACGCGTCGAGGTTCCGTCCCACCCGCCCGCTCGCGAGCGCGTGATACCCGGGATCGATGTAGTCCGGCCCCACCTTGTGCGGGGACACGGCAAGCCCCCGCGCGGCGAACGCGGCCATCAACCCCGTGGCGACGGTGGTCTTGCCGCTGCCCGAGGAGGGCGCGGCGATGACCAGCCGGGGGACGGAACCGGACGAGGACATCACCACTCGATGCCCCTCTGCCCCTTCTGCCCGGCGTCCATCGGATGCTTCACCTTGGACATGTCGGTCACCAGGTCCGCGAAGTCGACCAGCTTCTCGGGCGCGTTGCGTCCGGTGATCACGACATGCTGGGTGCCGGGCCGGTCACGCAGCACGGAGACGACCTCGTCGGTGTCCACCCACCCCCAGTGCATCGGGTAGGCGAACTCGTCGAGCACGTACAGCCTGTAGGTCTCGGCGGCCAGGTCACGCTTGACCTGCGCCCAGCCCTCCCGGGCCTTCTCCTCGTTGTCCAGCTGCTCGTCCCGCTGGACCCAGGACCACCCCTCGCCCATCTTGTGCCAGTCGACGCTCCCGCCCTCCCCGGATGCCCCGAGGACCCGCAGCGCGTTCTCCTCGCCGACCTTCCACTTCGCGGACTTGACGAACTGGAACACTCCGATCGGCCACCCCTGGTTCCAGGCCCGCAGGGCCAGCCCGAAGGCGGCGGTCGACTTGCCCTTCCCGATCCCGGTGTGCACGACGACCAGCGGACGGTTGCGCCGCTGACGAGTCGTCAGTCCATCGTCCGGTACGACACTCGGCTGCCCCTGCGGCATTACGCGGCCCTCCTCGAAGTCCCCTGCACATCCCTGACCAGTCCGGCGATCGAGTCCGCCCGCAGCTCGTCGAGCGTCACCGCCGTACCGGACAGCTCACCCGCGAGCTGTCCGGCGAGCCCCAGCCGCACCGGCCCCGACTCACAGTCCACGACCACCGACGCGACCCCCTCGGCGGCGAACAACCGGGCCGCCCGTCCCGCGAGCGCCACGGGCTCGGGCCCACCGGTGGCCCGTCCGTCGGTCACCACGACGACCAGCGCCCGCCGCGCGGGATCCCGCAACCGCTCGATCCGAAGCACCTCATGAGCCTTGAGCAGCCCGGCCGCCAGCGGAGTCCGCCCACCCGTGGGCAACGACTCCAGCCGGGCCGCCGCCGCGTCCACGGACGAGGTCGGCGGCAGCACCACCTCGCCGGCCGCCCCCCGGAACGTCACCAGCCCCACCTTGTCCCGCCGCTGATACGCGTCCAGCAGCAGCGACAGCACGGCACCCTTCACCGCGCTCATCCGCTGCCGGGCCGCCATCGACCCGGAGGCGTCGACCACGAACAGCACCAGGTTTCCCTCGCGCCCCTCCCGGGTCGCCTGCCGCAGATCGTCCCGCCGTACCACCAGCCCACGGCCCGACCGCCCGCGCGCCCGCTGATGCGGCGCCGCCGCCAGCACGGTGGCCGCCAGGTGCAGTTTGGTGAGCGCCCCTCGCGGCCTGCGCGCCCCCGTGGTCCGCCCGTGCTCCGTCCGCGCCCGGGAACGCCGCCCCGCGGCTCCCTCACCGATCCCGGGCACGCTCAGCGCCTTGGTCCGGAACGGCTCGGCAGCCCGTACGGCGGACTGCTCGCCAGAGCCCGCACCGGAGGCCTGCGGTTCTCCGCCCTCTCCGGCCTCGGGCCGAGCGCCCGTGTCATCGCCCTGCGGACCACTGTCAGGGTTCGGCTGCCCGCCGCCTCCACCGGGCCCCCTGTCGGGACCCGGATCGTCGTCCTCGGGCCCGCCGAACTCCTCCAGCGTCTCGTCCAGCTTGTCCTCGTCGAGTCCCGGCGCGTCGAAGGGATTGCGCCGGCGCCGATGCGGCAGCGCGAGCAGCGCCGCCTGCCGCACGTCCTCCGCGAGCACCTCGGTCCGCCCGGCCCAGGCGGCCAGCGCGGTGGCCGTCCGCGCCATCACGATGTCGGCCCGCATACCGTCCACCTCGAAGGCGGCGCAGGTCGCCGCGATCTGCCGGAGCGCCCCGTCGCCCAGCCGCACCGACGGCAACAACTCCCGTGCGGCCACGATCCGTTGCCGTACGGAGGCCTCCTCGTCCGCCCAACGGGCCGCGAAGGCGGCCGGATCGTCGTCGTACGCCAGCCTGCGCCGGACCACCTCCACCCGCTGGTCCGGCTCCCGTGAGGCCGCGACCTCCACGGTCAGTCCGAACCGGTCGAGCAACTGCGGCCGCAGCTCGCCCTCTTCGGGGTTCATGGTCCCCACCAGGAGGAAGCGGGCGGCGTGCCGCACGGACACGCCCTCGCGCTCCACATAGGAGGCGCCCATCGCGGCCGCGTCCAGCAGCAGGTCGACGAGGTGGTCGTGGAGGAGGTTCACCTCGTCCACGTACAGGATCCCGCGGTGCGCGTCGGCGAGGAGCCCGGGCTCGAAGGCCTTCACGCCCTCCGCCAGGGCCCGCTCGATGTCCAGGGCGCCCACCAGCCGGTCCTCGGAGGCGCCGACCGGCAGCTCGACCATACGGGCGGGACGCCGGCCACCGGTCCCCGCCTCGTGCGGTCCGTCCGGGCAGGACGGGTCCGGCGCGGCCGGGTCGCAGGAGAAACGGCAGCCGGGCACGACGGCCACCTCGGGCAGCAGCGCCGAAAGGGCCCGTACCGCCGTCGACTTGGCGGTGCCCTTCTCACCGCGTACCAGCACACCGCCGACCGCCGGGGAGACGGCGTTCAGCAGCAGCGCGAGCCGCAGGTCGTCCTGGCCGACCACGGCCGTGAAGGGAAAGGGGGTGGTCACTGGTCGTCGCCCTCCAGGTCGCCTTCGAGCTCCAGGTAGGTGGCCCGCAGCCGTTCCAGGGTGTCCGCGTCCGGCTCGGCCCACAGGCCGCGCTCGGCCGCCTCCAGGAGCCGTTCGGTGATCCCCCGCAGCGCCCAGGGGTTGGACTGCTTCATGAACTCCCGGTTCTCCGGGGCGAAGACGTACTCGGCGCTGAGCTTCTCGTACATCCAGTCGTCTACGACCCCGGCCGTGGCGTCGTACCCGAACAGGTAGTCCACGGTCGCCGCCATCTCGAAGGCGCCCTTGTAGCCGTGCCGGCGCATGGCCGCCATCCAGCGGGGGTTCACGACCCGCGCGCGGAACACGCGGTGCGTCTCCTCGCCCAGGGTCCGGGTCCTGATCTGGTCGGGCACGGCCGAGTCGCCGACGTACGCCTCCGGGCTGGCGCCGGTCAGATGGCGGACCATGGCGACCATGCCGCCGTGGTACTGGAAGTAGTCGTCCGCGTCGACGAGGTCGTGCTCGCGGGTGTCGACGTTCTTGGCGGCCACGGCGATCCGCTTGAACGCCGTCTCCATGTCCCCGCGTGCCGCCCGCCCGTCGAGCCCGCGCCCGTAGGCGTAGCCGCCCCACACCGCGTACACCTCGGCGAGGTCGGCGTCGGAGCGCCAGTTGCGGGCGTCGATCAGCGGCAGCAGTCCGGCGCCGTAGGCCCCTGGCTTGGAGCCGAAGACACGGGCCGTCGCGCGCCGCCGGTCGCCGTGCTCGGCGGTGTCCTCGTCGGCGTGGGCGCGGACGAAGTTGCGGTCGGCGGGCTCGTCCAGCTCGGCGACCTCGCGGACGGCGTCGTCGATGAGGCCGACGACGTGCGGGAACGCGTCCCGGAAGAAGCCGGAGATCCGGACGGTGACGTCGATGCGCGGACGCCCCAGCTCCGCCAGGGGGACCACCTCGAAACCGGTCACCCGCCGCGAGGCGTCGTCCCACACCGGGCGGCAGCCCAGCAGCGCCAGGATCTCGGCGATGTCGTCGCCCTGGGTGCGCATCGCGGAGGTGCCCCAGACCGTCAGGCCGACCGACCTCGGGTACTCGCCGGTGTCCTGCAGATACCGCTGCACCAGCGAGTCGGCCAGCGACTGGCCGACCTCCCAACTCAGCCTGGACGGAATGGCCTTGGGGTCCACGGAGTAGAAGTTCCGGCCGGTCGGCAGGACGTTGACCAGCCCGCGCGTCGGCGAGCCGGACGGGCCCGCCGGGACGTAACCGCCGTTCAGCGCCTTGAGGATGTGGTCGATCTCGTCGGTGGTACGGGCGAGCCGCGGGACGACCTCGGTGCAGGCGAACTCCAGCACCGCGACCGCGTCCGGGAGTTCGGCGCCCATCACCTCACGGACGAGAGCACCGCTCTCACCGGCGGCCCAGCCGCGCTCCTCCATGCCCTCCGCGAACCGCCGGCACAGCTGCTCCAGCAGATCGATCGCGTCGGCGGCCGACCGCGACGGCCCCTCGACCAGATCCGTCAGCTCCACCGGCAGCTTCACCGGGGCACCCGGCTCGGCGAGCAACTCCTTCTCCACCAGCCCGAAATGAGCGGCCAGCGCGGCCCTGAGCCCCGGCAGCGCGTTCGCCTGCCCGCCCCACACCTGCGAGGCGCGCAGCACCGCGAGCACCAGGTTGACGCGCGGCTCACCGACCGGACCGCCACCCAGAATGTGCAGGCCGTCCCGGATCTGCACGTCCTTGATCTCGCACAGATAGCCGTCGATGTGCATGACGAACTCGTCGAAGTCACCGTCGTCCGGCTGCTCGTCGACATGCAGGTCGTGGTGCAGCTCCGCCGCCTTGACCAGCGTCCAGATCTGCGCGCGCACGGCAGGCGCCTTGGTCGGGTCCAGGTCGGAGACGAGCGCGTACTCGTCGAGCAGCTGCTCCAGCTTCGCCAGGTCGCCGTAGGTGTCCGCGCGGGCCATGGGCGGCACGAGGTGGTCGACGACCGTGGCGTGCCCACGCCGCTTGGCCTGGGTGCCCTCGCCGGGGTCGTTGACGATGAACGGGTAGATCAGCGGCAGTTCACCGAGAACGGCGTCCGGAGCGCAACCCCCACTCAGCCCGAGTCCCTTGCCCGGCAGCCATTCCATCGTGCCGTGCTTGCCCATGTGGACGATCGCGTCGGCGCCGAAGCCCCCCTCCGATGTCGCAGCCTCCAGCCAGCGGTACGCGGCCATGTAGTGGTGGGACGGCGGCATGTCGGGGTCGTGGTAGATCGCGATCGGGTTCTCCCCGAAGCCGCGCGGCGGCTGGATCATCACGACGACGTTCCCGAACTGGAGGGAGGCCAGCACGATGTCGTCCCCGTCGACGTAGAGCGAGCCCGGCGGCTCACCCCATGCCTCCAGCATCCCCTCCCGCAGCCCGGGGTCGAGTGTGTCGAACCAGGCCCGGTAGTCAGCCAGCGGCACCCGCGCGGGCGCGGCGGCCAGCTGCTCCTCGGTGAGCCACTCCACGTCGTGCCCACCGGCGTTGATGAGCCGGTGGATCAGCTCGTCACCGTTGTCGGGATGCCCTTCGACGACGTACCCGGCGTCCCGCAGCGCGTCCAGCACCCGCACCGCCGAAGCCGGTGTGTCCAGGCCCACCGCGTTGCCGACCCGGGAGTGCTTGGTCGGGTACGCGGTGAAGACCAGCGCCAGCCTCTTCTCGGCGTTCGCCTTGTACCCGAGCCGCGCGTGCCGTACGGCGATGCCGGCGACCCGCGCGGCCCGCTCCGGGTCGGCGACGTACACCGGCACATCGTCCGGTCCCTGCTCCTTGAAGCTGAACGGCACGGTGATCAGCCGCCCGTCGAACTCCGGGATCGCGACCTGCATCGCCGCGTCCATGGGGGACAGCGCGGCGTCCGACCCGTCCCAGGCGGCGTACGAGGAGGTGAGGCAGAGGCCTTGCAGCACAGGGATGTCGAGGTCGGCCAGCGCCCCGATGTCCCACGCCTCCTCGTCACCGCCGGCCGAGGCCTGCGAGGCGTGGGTGCCGCCGGCGGCGAGGACGGTGGCGACCAGGGCGTCGGCCCGGCCGAGGATCTCGTACAGCCCGGCGTCCGCACCGCGCAGAGAACCGCAGTACACGGGCAGGGCGTTGGCGCCCCGTGCCTCGATCGCGTCGCACAGGGTGTCCACGAAGGCGGTGTTGCCGCTCAGTTCATGGGCCCGGTAGAAGAGCACCCCGACGGTCGGCCGTCCCTCGACGAACTCCCGCTCACCGCGCACCCCGTACTCGGGCATCTTCTGCGGTTCGACGAACCCCTCACCGGTCAGCAGCACGGTGTCGGACAGGAACCGCGCGAGCTCCACGAGGTTCGCGGACCCGCCCTCGACGAGATACCTGAGCGCCTCCGCCACCACACCCGCCGGCACGGACGACTCCGCCATCAACTCCGCGTCCGGCACGGCCTCGCCGCCCAGCAGCACGGTCGGCACACCCGACGCCTTCAGCGCGGCCAGCCCGCCCTCCCAGGCGCGCTTGCCGCCGAGCAGCCGTACGACGGCGATGTCCGCGCCGTCGAGGAGACCGGGCAGCTCCCGCTCCACGTCCACCCGCATCGGGTTGCCGATCCGGTAGTCGGCGCCGGACGCGGCCCGGGCGGCCAGCAGATCCGTGTCGGCGGTCGACAACAACAACACTGTGCTCATGCGGGCGCTCCCGGTGGAATGAAAGGCAGTCCTTGCGGCGCGCCCGACTCGATGAGCCGCCACAGCGCGTCCGTGTCCGCGTGCTGTTCGATCAGATCGCCGAGCCGGTCGAGCTGCTCCTCGCGCAGCGCGGCGAACGACGTGTCCTCGGCCGGCACGAACCGGCGGCCCGCGGCGGCCGCCACCTCGCGCAGAAACGCCCGCCGGAAGCCGTCCGACTCCAGCGAACCGTGCCAGTGGGTGCCCCAGGTCTGACCGACGCGGCACCCGTCGAGGAAGGCCTCCCCGTCGGATACCGAGGCGACGCCGTGATGGATCTCGTACCCCTCGACCCGCTCGCCGAGGGCCTCGCCCACCGGCCGGGTGAGGGTCTTCTCCCGGGCGAACCGCACCCGGACGGGGAGCACGCCGAGGGCCTCGACCTGCCCCGCGCGCGACTCGACGTCGTCCTCGATGCGCTCACCGAGGACCTGGAAGCCACCGCAGATGCCCAGCACGGGCCGCCCCTCGGCCGCCCGGCGCACCAGCGCCTGCGCGAGCCCCCGCTCCCGCAGCCACTCCAGCGCCCGGACGGTCCCCCGGGTCCCGGGAATCACCACCAGGTCCGCGTCGGCCAGTTCCTCCGGCCGGTCCACGAACCGCACGACGACGCCCGGTTCGGCGGCGAGGGCGTCCACGTCCGTGAAGTTGGACATCAGCGGGATCGCGCACACGGCGACCCGCAGCACGTCCTCGCCGACGGGCGGGGCGGTGTTCGACTCGCGGACGGTGCCCCGAAGCGAGACCCGCAGCCCGTCCTCCTCGTCGATGCCCAGCCCGTGTTGGAACGGCAGAACGCCGTACGTCCGCCGCCCGGTGAGCCCGTGCAGCATGTCGAGCCCGGGCTCCAGAAGGCCGACGTCCCCCCGGAACTTGTTGACGAGGAACCCGGCGACCAGCTCCTGGTCCTCGGACGAGAGCAGGGCGACGGTCCCGAAGAAGGAGGCGAAGACCCCGCCGCGGTCGATGTCACCGACGACGAGCACGGGAAGCCGCGCGTTTCGGGCGATCCCCATGTTCACGATGTCGGTCCGCCGCAGGTTGATCTCGGCGGGGGAACCCGCCCCTTCACAGATCACTGCGTCATACGTGCCCCGCAACTCGGCGAGACAGTCGAGCACGGTCCCGAGCAACTTCCGCTGCCGCCCGCCGTGATACCCCCGCGCGCTGAGCTCGCCGACCGGCCTGCCCATCAGCACGACCTGGCTGCTCTGCTCGCTGCCGGGCTTGAGCAGCACGGGATTCATCAGCGCGGTCGGCTCGATCCGGCACGCCTGGGCCTGCATGGCCTGCGCCCGCCCGATCTCGGCGCCCTCGCGCGTCACGAACGAGTTGAGGGACATGTTCTGCGCCTTGAAGGGCGCCACCTTGACGCCCTGCCGCACCAGCCACCGGCAGATCCCGGCGGTGACGACACTCTTGCCGGCGTCGGAGGTGGTACCGGCGACGAGAAGACCACCACCGCTCATGACCTGCGTCCCTTCACTGCGAGCCGCGCGGCGGCGCTGACGCCGAGCGCCAGCAGACCGACGCGCCCGGAGAGCCGTACGGCTCGTTCGATGTCGGGTACGGCGACGGCGCGTCCCTCGGTGTTCAGCACGGGCCGGTGCTCGACCCGCCCCCCGTACGACAGGGTTCCGCCCAGCCGTACGCCCAACGCGCCCGCGAACGACGCCTCCACGGGCCCGGCGTTGGGGCTCGGGTGTTTGCCGGCGTCCACGCGCCAGGCCCGTACCGCCCCTCGGGGGTCACCGCCCGCGACCGTGGCGAGGACGGCGGTCAACCGGGCCCCCGGCCACCCGGCGACGTCGTCCAGCCGCGCCGAGGCCCATCCGTAGCGCCGGTACCGGGCCGACTTGTGCCCGACCATCGCGTCCAGCGTGTTCACCGCCCGGAAGCCGAGCAGCCCCGGCACACCACCCACGGCGCCCCACACCAGCGCTCCCACGACCGCGTCGGAGGTGTTCTCGGCGACGGACTCCACGACGGCCCGTGCGATCCCGTCCGCGTCCAGTGCCTGCGGATCGCGTCCGCACAGGTGCGGCAGCCGCGCCCGTGCCCCCTCGACGTCCCCCGCCTCCAGGGCACGCCCGATGGCGCGGGCCTCGCGCGCGAGCGAGGTGCCGCCGACAACGGCCCAGGTGGCGGCGGCGGTCAGCGCGACGGAGGCGGTACGGGAGGGTCGTACGACCGAAGCCGCGACGGCGCCGAGGCCCGCGGCGGCGCCCACGCACACGGCGGTGTGCAGCGCGCCCCATCCGCGGTGGTCCCGCCACAGCGCTCGCTCCACGGCGCCCGCGGCCCGCCCGAACACGGCGACCGGATGTCCGCGGCGCGGATCGCCGAGGAGACGGTCACCGAGGAGGCCGGCGGCGGCGCCGTACGCGAAGACGCGATCGGCACGCATCGGCTCAGCCTGCCGTGGGGTCGGTCAACGGTCCGGTGCTGTGCCTCAAGTGGCAGGCTGGCATGGCGACATGTCCTCACTCAGGGTGTCCGCGCCCTGGTTCGACGAGACCGGCGGTGGGAGTTCCTGGCTCCCGGGGATGGCTACCCCGGTGACAGTGGCGGGACCGCGCCGGACTCGCACCGGCTTCCTCCCTTGCCGCCGTAAATGGCTCCGGCAGTCCACCACGGTGTTGGAAGACCCGTCAACTTGCCGTTGACCTGCGACGGGAGAGTGTGCTGAGGCCCACACACAGGTGGTCGCCGTGGTCACGTAAACGCGTGGTGCCGGGACGGATCACCGTCCCGGCACCAGGTGCGGATGAGGTTCAGGCCTTGTTCATGATCAGGGAGATTCCGTACGCCACCGCCGCCGCGCATCCCGCGAACGCCACGTAGGCGCCCGCCACCGCGAGGGGCGCCGAGTCGCCCTCGGCCACCGCCCGTTCGCGGCGGGACAGGCCCATGATGCCCAGGGTGAACAGGGCGACGAGGCCCACGGTGACCACGAGGCTGACGCCGAAGACGGAGCCCAGAGCTGCCCAGTCGATCTTCATGCTGCTTCTCTTCCTTCGTACCGGGGCTCAGACGGTGGCCGGCGGGGCGGCCGACTCCGTGCCGGTGGTGGGGGCGACGGGAGCGGGGGCGGGGATCGTGGCCGTCAGGTCCTCGGTGACCGTGCCCGCGGGGGGCGGGGTCACGGCGGCGATCGCCGTGGTGACGACCCCGGGCGGCTCCTCGGTGTCGTTGACGTTGGACGCGTCTACGACCTCGCGGCGGGAGACCTTCCAGATCGCGGCGCTGGAGGCGATCAGGAAGACCGCGACCACACCCGTGCCCCAGTCGCCGAGGTCGGTGACCGACTCGGCGCCCGCACCGACCAGGGCGGCGGCGGGGAGGGTGAGGACCCAGGCGACCAGCATCCGGGTCGCCGTCGACCAGCGGACCACCCCGCCCTTGCGGCCCAGGCCCGCGCCCATCACCGAACCGGAGACCGAGTGGGTGGTGGAGAGGGAGAAGCCGAGGTGCGAGGAGGCGAGGATGACCGTGGCCGCGCTGGTCTGGGCGGCGAAGCCCTGCTGCGGCTGGAGTTCGGTCAGGCCCTTGCCCATCGTGCGGATGATGCGCCAGCCGCCGAGCCAGGTGCCGAGCGCGATGGCGAGACCGGCGGAGAGGATGACCCAGGTGGGCGGGTCCGAGTCGGGGGCGACGGCGCCGCCGGCGACCAGGGCGAGGGTGATGATGCCCATGGTCTTCTGCGCGTCGTTCGTGCCGTGGGCCAGCGAGACCAGGCCGGCCGAGGCGATCTGGCCGACGCGGAAGCCCTTGTCGGCCGCCTTGCCGTGGGCCTTCCTGCCGAGGACGTAGGACAGGCGGGTCGCCAGCATCGCGGCGAGGCCCGCCACGACCGGGGCGGCCAGCGCCGGGATGAGCACCTTGGTGACGAGGACGTCGCCGTGGACGGCACCCGTGCCGGCCGAGGCGATGGTGGCGCCGATCAGACCGCCCATCAGGGCGTGCGAGGAGCTGGAGGGCAGGCCCACCAGCCAGGTCAGCAGGTTCCAGAGGATCGCGCCCACCAACGCGGCGAAGATGACCTCGGGACGGATGCCGGTCTCGTCGACGAGACCCTTGGAGATCGTGTTGGCGACCTCCACGGAGAGAAAGGCGCCCAGCAGGTTCAGCGCGGCGGACATGGCCACCGCGACCTTGGGCTTGAGTGCGCCGGTCGAGATGGTCGTGGCCATCGCGTTGGCGGTGTCGTGGAAACCGTTCGTGAAATCGAACGCGAGAGCGGTTATTACCACTATCGCGAGGATCAGCGAGAAGTTTTCCATTTACCCAGGCAATCGTTCGAAGTCATCGGTCGGTTGACCGTAGGCAACCTGGGTAAACGGAAGATGAACTGAGAGGGGCTTCAGGGTGTCCAGACTCGTCAGTAGCCTCGCGCGAACTTCCGCAGCCGGGCCTGCGAGCCGTTGAAGAGATTCTGATCACCCGGCAGGCTGCCGCTGTTGCCGTACTGCCAGAAAGTCCAGAACGACCAGCCGCTCGGCAGCGCCCCCGCGTCCGCCGAGCCGTGCCGGGCGATCCACAGCGCGTGGTCGGCGGCGAAGGCGCGGCTGCCGCCGGTGCAGGTGTTCCACCAGTGGGCGGTCGTGTAGATCACCGGACGGCGGCCGGTGAGCCGCCTCACCTCGTCGCTGAACGAACGGATCCAGCCGACCATGCTCGCCTTGCGGATGCCGTAGCAGCCGTGCTTCTTGTCGTACGGGTTGTATTCGATGTCGAGGGCCGGCGGCAGCGTCCAGCCGTCCGCCTTCCAGCCTCCGCCGTGGCTCACGAAGTACGCCGCCTGCGCCCGGCCCGACGACTTGTCCGGCAGGGCGAAGTGGTACGCCCCGCGGATGATGCCGGCGTGGCGGGCGCCGTCGTACTGCTGGGTGAAGTACGGGCTGGCGTAGTCGACGGACTCGGTCGCCTTGACGTAGACGAACCTGGCGCCCTTCGCCTTCGCGTCCGGCCAGTCGACGTTCTTCTGGTGCGAGGAGACGTCGTGTCCTTTCGGCAGGCTCGCGGCGGACGCCGGCAGTTCGGTGGCCGCGGTGCCTCCGACGGTCATCGCCGCCACGAGGACCGCGACGGCGCGGGTGCGGCGGCGGAACGGTTTGCGATCACGGGCCATGTTTCCCCCCGGAATGGCGACGTGCACGACAAAACACGGGGAGATTACTGGAAGATCTACGAATGCCGACCGATCTCCGGCCAATCACGATGACAAGGCGATATATCCATGTTCGTAACCTTTCGGAGGTGCGGCTTCCGCTCTAAAGTGCCCCGGCCCGCAGGCGACTTGGGGGCGCGTTTGGCAGGATCGCGGCATGGCTGAGCTGCGGCGCGAACAGGGTGACGAGCGGGGTGCCCGGGAGGGCGTGCGGGATGTGCCCGAAGGGAGGGGGAGGCGTGCGCTCCCCGAGGAGGAGCGGGCCTGGGCGGAGCTGGTGGAAACCGCCCGCCGCACCGTCTCGGACGGTCTGGTCGTCGGCACCTCCGGCAATGTCTCCGTACGCGTCGGCGACACCGTCCTGGTCACGCCGTCGGGAGTGCCCTACGACCGCCTCGCCCCGGGCGACATCACGGGCGTCGGCCTCGACGGCCGGCAGGTCCTGGGCACCCTGATCCCGACCAGTGAGCTCCCGATGCACCTCGCCGTCTACCGCTCGACCGACGCGGGCGCCGTGGTCCACACCCACGCCGTGCACGCGACGGCCGTCTCGACCCTCGTCGCCGAGCTCCCGGCGATCCACTACATGGCCGGTGCCCTCGGCGGCCCCGTCCGAGTCGCCCCTTATGCGACCTACGGCACCGACGAGTTGGCCGAGAACATGCTCCGCGCCCTCACCGGCCGCACGGCCTGTCTCCTCCAGAACCACGGCACGATGTCCTACGGCACCACCCTGCCCCAGGCCTACGACCGCACGGCCCAACTGGAGTGGATGTGCCACCTGTGGCTGACGGCATCCTCGGTACCGGGCCTGACCCCGGCCCTGCTCTCCTCCCACCAGCTCACAGAGGCGGCGGACAAACTGAGGGGCTACGGGCAGCGGGGTTGAGGCGGGGGTCCGTCCCGGCCCTCCGCTGGCCCCGAGCGGGGTCGGACAGGACACTGGACGGGTGCGCACCGTCAAAGCAACGGCCGCGGCCGTCACCGTAGCCCTCGCCGCCGGCGCGGCCTCCGTGGCCGCCGGCCGCTTCGCCAGCGGCGCCGCGCTGAAGGCGCCACCGGGCAGCCCGCTGCCCACCGAACCCCGTCTCACCGTGCACGCCACGGCGGCCGGCCAGATCGCCCTCACCCGCGACCTCGCCGCCCTGCGCCCCGGCACCTACGGCCTCGCCGGCGACGCGAGCCACGCGGTCGTCGGGCCCGTCCTGCCCGGCGCGACCCACTCCGCAGACACCGTCGTACGCCGTCTGGAACGCGTCACACACGGCACCCTGGATCCCGGCGACAAGGTCTGGCTCACCCCGAACGTGCACGTGGGCAACCCGAGCACCGCCCTCGGCCTCGACCACGCCGACATCGACATCCCCGGCGAACTGGGCTCCCTGCCCGCCTGGTTCGTCCCCGGCGTGCGGCCCACCTGGGTGATCACGGCGCACGGCATCGGCGCCACCCGCGAACACCCCATGAACGTCATGGAGTTCCTGCACCGCCAGCGCTTCCCGGTGCTCGACCTCGCCTACCGCGGCGACCTCGGCGCCCCCCGCCCCTCGGACGGCCTGAACCACCTGGGCGAGACCGAGTGGCGCGACCTGGACGCCGCGATCCGCTACGCGGTGCGCTACGGCGCCGAGCGCGTCGTGCTGTACGGCTGGTCCACCGGCGCCACCATGGCGCTGCGCGCCGCCGCGCACTCCGGCGTCCGCGACCGGGTCCGCGGTCTGATCCTGGACTCGCCCGTCCTCGACTGGCCGACCACCCTGCGCGCCCTCGCCGCCGCCCGCCGCACCCCGGGCGCCCTCCTCCCGCTCGCGGTACGGGCGGTGCAGGGCCGCACGGGCCTGGACACCGGCCACACCGCCGGGACGGCGAGCCTCACCGTCCCGACCCTGATCCTCCACGGCCCCGACGACACCCTGGCCCCCTGGGCCCACTCCCGCCGCCTGGCCGCCGCCCACCCCCACCTGGTCGCCCTCCACACCGTCCGCCAGGCCCCCCACGCGGCCATGTGGAACGCCGACCCGGACTCCTACGAGGAGGCACTGCGCCGCTTCCTCACCCCCCTGATGTGAGCACCCCCTGACGCGACCCCTCCGGTCCCGGTCCCCACGGTTCCGTTTCACGTTGAACCGCTGGCCTGATCCCGGCGCTCGGCCCCCGGCGGGGCCCCGGCGTTGGCCATCCCCGTCGCCCGCCGTGACCTTCCGTTTGGGTTTTCGGACCGTCAACCGGAAGACTGCACCCGTGACGTCCCGTATCCCGCGCGACTCCAGGCTTCGACTCGTCCGCCCGCGACCCCTGGCCGCCGCCCCCTCAGCTGTGAACCAGCGGCGCCCACGCCGCCCCGCGCCCCGCCCTCCGGAGGGCACACCCGCACCCGCGGAACTGGCCAGAATGGCTCGCTCCGGTCTGGCCGCCGCGGCCCGCGTCGCCCACTGGGCGGACACGGCCCTCGGCCCGGGCGGTGACGCGGCGACAGCCGACGGCAAGGCCACCCTCTCCGACGCGACCGCCGAACGCGCGGCAGGCGACCTCGGTCTGACCGCCGCTCAGGTCCGCTCCGACTGGGACACCGCCCGCCTGGCCGGCCTCGTCGAGGTGCACGGCGACAGCGCCCGCCCCGGCTGGCGGCTGCGCGCCTGGGACCGCGACGACAGCGCCGTACTGCGCGGCTGGGTCGCCCTCTTCGACGCCTGGTCGCTCGCCCACCCCGAGCCCGCGGACCACGAGCCCGCCGCCGTCGCCGAGGTCGTCTCGGCCATGCCGCAGGTGCTCTCCTTCCTCCAGCTGTCCGCCGGCCCGGTCCCGGTGGAACAGCTCCTGGACCTCCTGGAGCAGCGCGTCACCGAACTGCGCACCGAACGCTGCGAGATCCCCTACGGCCCGCAGCCCGAGCCGGTGCCGCAGCCCGCCGCCGACACCCCGCTCGCCCCCCTCGCGCCGCTCCTGGAATGGGCCCTGCACGCCCTCGCCTCCGTCGGCGCCCTCACCTACGACGCCGCGCAGGCCACGCTCACCCCGCTCGGCAGCTGGGCGGTGTGGGTCAAGCTGGAGCAGATCTGCGTGGCCGCCCAGAGCCCCGCCGGCAACATCGAGGCCGTCGCCGAGGAGATGCTCCGCGGCTGCGCCCAGCTGCGCCCGAACGCGGCCCGCGCCGAGTACCGCGCCTGGCTCGCCGCCCGCACGGTCGGCAGCGCCGTCACCGAGCTGATCGACGCGGCCCGGGGCGACGACGCCCTGCTGCGCGGCCTCGCCTTCGAGGCGCTGCGCGTGGTCGGCGCCCCCGCCGAGCCCGACGTACGCGCCGTGGCCGACGAGCCCACCCTGCGGCCGTACGCGCTGCTCTGGCTGGCCGAGCACGACGGCATCGACCCCGAGGACGCCCACGAGGTCCTCACCCGCGAGGAGGCCACCTGGCTCTGGGTCGACACCGCGGCCGCCGTCGCCGACCACGGCGAGTCCCCGATGCTCGTACGCCACCTGGAGTCGGCCGTGCAGCCCACGGTCCCGATGCTTCTCGACGAGGTCCGCGCCGTCGGCCACCCCCGTACCGTGCAGGTCCTGGTCGCCCTCGCCGCCGCCCACCCCGACCCGGCCCTCGCCAAGGCCGTGCGCCGTGCCGCCTTCCAGGTGCACACCGGAGGGAACTGAGAAGTGCCGTAACGAACACCCGGACGTAGAAAATGCGCTTGCACGGCCCCGTTAGACTTGGCCCATGGCCATTCTCCTCGCGCATTAGACGGCGGGAACGTCCTCAGCCGCCCATCCGTCAACCCCCCGTCCGCCCTGGAGTCTGTCCGTGATCTCCGCCTCCGGTATCGAGCTGCGCGCCGGCGCCCGAGTCCTCATCGAGTCCGCCAACTTCCGGGTCGCCAAGGGCGACCGCATCGGTCTGGTCGGGCGCAACGGCGCCGGCAAGACCACCCTCACCAAGTGCCTGGCCGGCGAGGGCATCCCCGCGGCCGGCACCATCACCCGTTCCGGCGAGGTCGGCTACCTCCCGCAGGACCCCCGCACCGGCGACCTGGACGTCCTCGCCCGCGACCGCGTCCTCTCCGCGCGCGGCCTCGACGTACTGATCCGCAAGATGCGCGAGAACGAGCAGCGCATCGCGAACGGCCAGGGCGCCACCCGCGAGAAGGCCCTCAAGCAGTACGAGCGCCAGGAGACCGAGTTCCTCACCAAGGGCGGGTACGCCGCCGAGGCCGAGGCCGCCACCATCGCCGCCGCGCTCAATCTGCCCGACCGGGTGCTCGGCCAGCCGCTGCACACGCTCTCCGGCGGTCAGCGCCGCCGTATCGAACTGGCCCGCATCCTGTTCTCGGACGCCGACACGCTGCTGCTCGACGAGCCGACGAACCACCTCGACGCGGACTCGATCATCTGGCTGCGGGACTACCTGAAGACCTACCGCGGTGGCTTCATCGTGATCTCCCACGACGTCGACCTCGTCGAGACGGTCGTCAACAAGGTGTTCTACCTGGACGCCAACCGCGCCCAGATCGACATCTACAACATGGGCTGGAAGCTCTACCAGCAGCAGCGCGAGGCCGACGAGAAGCGCCGCAGGCGCGAGCGGCAGAACGCCGAGAAGAAGGCCGCGGCCCTGCACTCGCAGGCCGACAAGATGCGCGCCAAGGCCACCAAGACGGTCGCCGCGCAGAACATGGCCAAGCGGGCCGACAAGCTCCTCGCCGGCCTGGACGCGGTGCGGATGCAGGACAAGGTCGCCAAGCTCCGCTTCCCGGAGCCCGCGCCCTGCGGCAAGACCCCGCTGACGGCGGAGGGCCTGTCGAAGTCGTACGGCTCGCTGGAGATCTTCACCGACGTCGACCTGGCCATCGACAAGGGCTCCCGGGTCGTCATCCTCGGCCTCAACGGCGCCGGCAAGACCACCCTGCTCCGGCTTCTCGCGGGCGTCGAGCAGCCGGACACCGGCGGTGTCGTGCCCGGCCACGGCCTCAAGCTCGGCTACTACGCCCAGGAGCACGAGACCCTCGACGCCGACCGCACGGTCCTGGAGAACATGCGGTCCGCGGCCCCCGACATGGACCTGGTCGAGGTCCGCAAGGTGCTCGGCTCGTTCCTGTTCTCCGGCGACGACGTCGACAAGCCCGCCGGAGTTCTCTCCGGCGGAGAGAAGACCCGCCTCGCCCTCGCCACCCTGGTCGTCTCCTCGGCGAACGTCCTGCTGCTCGACGAGCCCACCAACAACCTCGACCCGGCCAGCCGTGAGGAGATCCTCGGCGCCCTGCGCACCTACAAGGGCGCCGTCGTCCTGGTCACCCACGACGAGGGCGCCGTCGAGGCGCTCCAGCCCGAGCGGATCATCCTGCTGCCCGACGGCGTCGAGGACCTGTGGGGCTCCGACTACGCGGATCTCGTCGCCCTCGCTTGATCGAATGCGTGATCAACGGCGTATGGATCATTCGGCCGATCGGTGATCCACCATCTGTGTGAGATCTCCTCGTACCGTCGTGTGTCCTACATCCATTTCACGGCCGAGTCCTTTATCGACAAGGGCTCGGCCGTCGTACGTCGCTGACCTGCCACTTCACAAAGGAACCCGTTCGGCGGTACGAACAGCGCATGGTGGAATTACAGATTCCGCTTGTGGGGATGCGCTCCTGTCGTCAAAACCCTGTCTCACGGACCTTGCCGAATGGGTGGCCATGAAGGCCTGGAGGGGTGATCATGAGGGGACCAGAGCGCACTTCCCATGAGGAGGCACGGGTGGCCGAGACTCTGAAGAAGGGCAGCCGGGTGACCGGCGCCGCGCGCGACAAGCTCGCGGCAGACCTGAAGAAGAAGTACGACTCCGGTGCGAGCATTCGGGCACTGGCCGAGGAAACCGGCCGCTCGTATGGCTTCGTGCACCGGATGCTCAGCGAGTCGGGCGTCACGCTCCGTGGGCGTGGCGGTGCGACACGGGGCAAGAAGGCCGCCTCGTCCTGACCGGGCGGCCCATCGGCTTCGATGGTGGCCACCCGGTCGGTCAGCCGACCGGCCGGGTGGTTACTGTGCAGTCACATAGCTGGTTCCGAACCGCTCTGCTGACCGCACTCATCGGAGGCGCCCCATGGCCACGCCCGACAAGGACCTCGGTCCCGTACTCGACAAGGACGGCGTACGGCTCACCGTCGACGACGCGATCGCCACGGTGACCCTGACCAACCCGGCCAAGCGCAACGCGCAGAGCCCCGCCATGTGGCGTGCGCTCGCCGAGGCCGGGCGGGTCCTGCCGGGCTCCGTCCGGGTTGTCGTGCTGCGTGCCGAGGGGCAGTCCTTCTCCGCCGGCCTCGACCGGCAGATGTTCACGCCCGAGGGAATCGAGGGCGAGCCGACGTTCATCGATCTCGCGCGCAGCAGCGACGGTGAACTCGACGCGAGCATCGCCGGATTCCAGGACGGCTTCACCTGGTGGCGACGGAGCGACCTGGTGTCCATCGCCGCCGTCCAGGGCCATGCCATCGGAGCCGGTTTCCAGCTGGCCCTCGCCTGTGACCTGCGCGTCGTCGCCGACGACGTGCAGTTCGCCATGCGCGAGACCAGCCTGGGCCTGGTCCCGGACCTGACCGGCACGCACCCGCTGGTCGGCCTGGTCGGCTACGCCCGCGCGCTCGAGATCTGCCTCACCGGCCGCGCGGTCCTCGCCGAGGAGGCCGTCAGCACCGGCCTCGCCAACCTCGCCGTCCCCGCCGACCAGCTCGACGGTGCCGTGAAGGACCTGGCGAGCGCGATCCTGGCCGCGCCCCGGGACGCCGTCATCGAGACCAAGGCACTGATCCGTGGCGCCCAGGGCCGTTCCTACGACGATCAGCGCGCCGCCGAACGCGCCGCCCAGGCGAGGCGGCTGCGGGACCTGGCCGGCCTCGGCGAGTGAGCCCCGGGCGGTCGGGCGGTCAGCAGGCCCCGGTCACCACTACCGCCACCGTCGGGTGACCCGGCAGGGTCCCGGCGACCACCGCCCGGACCTCGCGGGCCACTTCCACGGGGCGGTGGTCCGCCAGCACCGCGATCTCCACCCGGGCGTGGCGGTGCGGCAGGGCGCCGTCCTGTTCGCGCTCCTCGATGTGCACCGGACGTCCGAGGCCGCGGGTGAGACGGGCGACCCCCGGCACGAGCAGCGCGGCGGACGCGGCGCGCGCCTCGTCCCCGTCGGCGGGCTCGGCGGCCGGCGGCGGTTCGGGCGGGCGTACCTCGAGGGGGTCCGGGTCCTCGTCCAGCAGTGCCGTCACCCGCAGGTCGACCTCGTCCACCGCCAGCCCGATCCGCTCCGTCGCCGTGGCCGCCAGCGTCGTGCGCAGCAGCGCGGCCGTCACCGGCAGCGGCTGAGCCGCCGTGGCCGCGAACTCGGCCGTCACCCGCAGCGGCCCCGGCGGTACGGCGCCCGGCGGTGGCGGTACCGCGGGACCGGGCGCGTCCTCGGGGTCGGCGAGGGCGATCCGGAGCGCGTCCAGCCGGAGCAGCGGGCCGAGTTCCCCGACCGCCCGCCGCAGCACCGCCTCCGCCGCCTCCTCGGTGATCCACGCGCCGTCGCCCGGACCGCCCAGGGGCAGAAGCCTGCCCAGTCCCAGCCGGTGCCGTACGCCCTGCGCCCATCCGTCCGCCGTCATTCCTCCAGCCTGCCGCATCCCCGGCGCGCCACGGCGCAACCCCACTTACCTTGGTCACAGGACGACGAACCGAAAGGGACGTACGGCGATGACCGACAACACGACGGAACAGAACCGGACGAGGGCCCCGGGAGTCGAGAGGGAGATGCCCGAGACCCCCGGGACACGCAAGGCGCAGGTGACCCGGCGGGGTGGGGGAGACCCGGGGACCCGGGGCCGTACGACGATCGCCGACGGGGTCGTGGAGAAGATCGCCGGGCTGGCCGCACGGGACGTGCTCGGTGTGCACGCCCTGGGCAGCGGGCTCAGCCGCACCTTCGGGGCGGTGCGCGACCGGGTGCCCGGCGGCTCCAAGTCGGTGACCCGCGGGGTGAAGGCCGAGGTCGGCGAGGTCCAGACGGCACTGGACCTGGAGATCGTCGTCGACTACGGCGTCTCGATCGCCGACGTGGCCCGCGCCGTGCGGGAGAACGTGATCGCGGCGGTGGAGCGGATGACCGGTCTCGAGGTCGTCGAGGTCAACATCGCCGTGAGCGATGTGAAGCTGCCGGAGGAGGAGGACGAGGAGCCGGAGCCCAGGATCCAGTGACCGGCAGCCGAGACCGCACCGCTGAGGGGAGCGCACGATGAGCATGGCCGTGGTCGGCATGATCGCCGGGATGGCCCTGGGTTTCGCCGGCTATTTCGGCGGGTTCCCGGCCTTCCTGCTGGTGGCCGCCCTGGGCGCCATCGGATTCGTCGTCGGCCGGTTCCTGGAGGGGGACCTGGACCTCGGCGACTTCTTCCGCTCGCGTGACGACCGTCGGCGGTGACCTCGATGACCTCGGTGGACGAAGGCGTGGGTGAGCTCGGCAGACCCCGGACCGCCGTGGTCCCGGCCGAGCGCGGGGCGACCAGGATCGCCGACCGGGTCGTGGCGAAGATCGCCGGCCAGGCGGCCCGCGAACGCCTCACCGACCAGTCTCCAGAGACGGCGGCCCCACGCGCCACGGTCGTGGTCCGCCCCCACTCCCCACCCGGCGCGCCCGGGGGGACCCCCGTCCACGCGGCCCATGTCCGCCTCCACCTCGAACTCGACTACCCCACCGACATCGGCGCCCGCTGCGCGGATGTGCGTCGACATGTCGCTTCGCGGGTAGGCGCGTTGGTGGGCATGGAGGTGCCGGAGGTCGCCGTCCACGTGGAGCGGCTGCATCTGACTCCGGCGCACGGCGCGGCACAGGGGAGGACGCGATGAGCGAGCCCCAGGGCTCAGAGGGCACCACACAACGACTGCCGGTCATGGAGAAGGCGGAGTACGAGCCGCCACCGGCGCCGGAGCACGAGGCCGGCCGAGAGGGCCGCTTCTGGTCCCCGCGCCGCGTCCCCGCGGCCGTGGTGGCGCTGCTGCTCCTGGCCGTCACCGCCCTGTTCCTCTACGACATCGCGGCGGTACGGGCCCACCGTCCCGCGATGGCCTGGCGCCGCGGCCTCGCCCACCAGCTCGCCACCCGCCCTCTGGACGACACCTGGGTCCTGGTGGGCGCGGCGGTCGCGGCCGTCCTCGGCCTCTGGCTCCTGCTCCTGGCCGCCACGCCCGGCCTCCGTGCCGTCCTGCCGATGCGCCGCCCGTACGACGACGTCCGCGCCGGTCTGCACCGCGACGCCGCCGCCCTGATCCTGCGCGACCGCGCCATGGAGGTGGCCGGCGTCCAGTCGGTGCGGGTCCGGGTGCGCCGCGCCCACGCCGACGTCCGGGCCGTCAGCCACTTCCGCGAACTGGGCGACGTACGGGCCGATCTGAACGCGACGCTGGACGAGGCGATCAGGGGCCTGGGCCTGTCCCACCCACCCGCGCTGTCGGTCCATGTCCGCCGGCCCGGCCGAAAGGGGTGACGGCATGCTCCGCATCGTCAACCGCGTACTGATCGGCCTGGTGGGCCTCGTCCTGCTGGCGCTCGGCGGCTCGGTCCTCGCCGTCGGCCTGGGGGCCCCGGCCCCGTCCTGGTGGATCCACCAGGGGCGCCCCGACGTCCTGCTGACCGACGCCGAGCGCACCAAGTGGCAGGACCACACCTGGTGGTGGCCGGCGGTCATCGCGGCCCTGGCCGTCCTGGTCCTGCTCACCCTGTGGTGGCTGACCACGGTCCTGCGCCGTCGCCGCCTCACCGAGGTGCTGGTGGACACGGGGGACGGCGAGGGCGCACTGCTGCGGGGCAGGGCCCTGGAGACGGTACTGGCCGACGAGGCGAGCGGGTTGCACGGCGTGGCCCAGGCCCAGGCCCATCTGACCGGCACCCGCACGGCTCCTGGGGCGAGGGTCCAGCTGCTCCTGGAACCCCATGTGGACCCCGCGACAGCCCTGCACCACCTGGCGGTTCAGGCCCTGACCCACGCCCGCAATTCGGCGGGCCTGGAGAAAATGCCGGCCGAGGTCCGCATGAGGGCGGTCAAGCACCGCCAGGAAAGGGTGAGTTGAGGTTTTTCGGGGGTGCGCGGAACTGCGTGAGACACCCACTCATCCGCACTCAGAACCCATGCCGCATCCCCCCGTCGACCGGCACCATGATCCCGCTCAGATAGGACGCGGCCGGCGACAGCAAGAACGCCCCCACCCGCCCGAACTCCTCCGGCCTCCCATACCTCCGCAACGGAATCCGGGACTCGTGCGCGGCACGCGTGGCTTCCGGATCCGCGGACATCCGGTCCAGCTCGCGCACGCGATCCGTGTCGATCCGGGCCGGCAGCAGCCCCACCACCCGGATTCCCCGCGGCCCGAGTTCGTCCGCGATCGACTTGGCGAACCCGGCGAGCCCTGGCCGCAGCCCGTTGGAGATCGTCAGCCCGGGAATCGGCTCATGCACCGACCCCGACAGCACGAACCCGATGACACCCCCCGCCTCCAGCTCCTCCGCGGCGGCCCGGGCCAACCGGACCGCCCCCAGGAACACCGACTCGAACGCGGCCTGCCACTGCTCGTCCGTGTTGTCCGCGACGAACCCCGCCGGCGGCCCCCCGACGCTCACGAGAATGCCGTCGAACCCTCCGAACCGCTCCCGGGCCGCAGCGATCAACCGCGCCGGCGCCTGCGGATCCGCGTTCTCGACGGCGACGCCGACGGCGTTCGGCCCCAACTCGCCCGCCGCGTCGGCGACCCGCTGCTCGTCGCGCCCGGTCACGACCACCTTCGCGCCGTCGGCCACCAGCTCCCGCGCCACCGCGTTGCCGAGCCCGCGCGTGGCCCCCGTGACGACGTACACCCGGTCCTTCAGTCCAAGATCCATGGCCCTATCCTGCCTCCCCGTCCCCGAACAGAGCGAGGGCGGTGTTCACCAGGCCGACATGGCTGAAGGCCTGGGGCACGTTGCCGAGCTGACGTTCCTCTACGGGGTCGTACTCCTCGGACAGCAGGCCCACGTCGTTGGCGAGGCCCACCAGCCGTTCGAACAGCTCCCGTGCCTCCTTGGTCCGGCCGGTCATGTGCAGCGCGTCCGCGAGCCAGAACGAGCACACCAGGAAGGTGCCCTCGTCGCCCGGCAGTCCGTCGACGGTCGTCTCGTCGGTGCCGTACCGCCGCAGGAAACCGCCGTGCCCCAGGTCCTCGCGGATCGCGTCGATGGTGCCGATGACACGCGGGTCGTCCGGCGGCAGGAAGCCGACCCGCGGGATCAGCAGCAGCGCGGCGTCCAGTTCGCGCGAACCGTACGCCTGGGTGAAGGTGTTGCGCCCGGCGTCGTACCCCTTCTCGCACACCTCCCGGTGCACCTCGTCCCGCAGCGCCCGCCAGCCCTCGAGGTCGCCCTTCAGCTTCGGATCGGCCTCCAGGGTGCGTACCGCGCGGTCGGCGGCCACCCACACCATGACCTTGGAGTGCACGAAGTGACGCCGGCCGCCGCGCACCTCCCACAGGCCCTCGTCGGGCTGGCGCCACTGCGAGCGCAGCCACTCCATCAGGGCGGCCTGGATGCCCCACATATGGGGTTTGGTGGACATGCCCGAACGCCGGGCCAGGAACAAGGAGTCGAGGACCTCGCCGTACACGTCCAGCTGGAGCTGGTCGACGGCTCCGTTGCCGATCCGTACGGGCGTCGACTCCGCGAACCCGGACAGCCACGGCAGTTCGACCTCGGGCAGCCGTCGTTCGCCCGCCAGGCCGTACATGATCTGCAGGTCGGCCGGGTCGCCCGCGACCGCGCGCAGCAGCCAGTTCCGCCAGGCCTCGGCCTCCTTGTGGTAGCCGCAGGCGAGCAGGGCGCCGAGGGTGAGGGTGGAGTCGCGCAGCCAGCAGTAGCGGTAGTCCCAGTTGCGCACCCCGCCGAGCTCCTCGGGCAGCGAGGTGGTCGCGGCGGCGACGATACCGCCGGTCGGCCGGTAGGTGAGGGCCTTCAGGGTGATCAGGGAGCGCACCACGGCGTCCCGGTGGGGGCCGTCGTAGCGGCACTTGGACGCCCACTTCTGCCAGCCCTTGACGCTGTTGCGCAGCGCCTTGTGGGGGTCGGTGAGCGGCGGGCGCGACTCGTGCGAGGGGTGCCAGGTCAGCACGAACGCGACCTTCTCGCCCTCCTCGACGGTGAACTCCGAGTGCGTGCCGAGGTCCTCGCCCCAGGTGTGCACGGAGGGCTCGCTGCGCAGCCACACCGAGTCCGGGCCCGCCACACCGACGCGATGGCCGTCGGACTTGCGCAGCCACGGCACGATCGAGCCGTAGTCGAAACGCAGGCGCAGGGTGCTGTGGACGGTCACGCTGCCGCTCAGCCCCTCGACGATCCGGACGACGTCGGGCGCCCGGTCGCGCTGCGGCATCAGGTCGGTGACCCGGATCGCCCCCTCGTCGGTCTCCCACTCGGTGTCCAGGACAAGGGTGTCGGGGCGGTAGGCGCGCCGGGTGCAGGGGCCGTCGACGCCTTTGGGGGCGATGCGCCAGTAGCCGTTGTCCTCGTCGCCGAGCAGCCGGGCGAAGCACGCGCCGGAGTCGAAGCGGGGCAGGCACAGCCAGTCCACGGAGCCGTCCCGGCCGACCAGGGCCGCGGTCTGTTCATCGCCGATGAGCGCGTAGTCCTCGATACGGGGGTGCACGAGATTCCGGGTTCCCGGCGGGCCCGGGGGACAATCAGGTGGTGCGCCGGGTGAGTGACGGGCCCGGGCCGGAGAAGATCACCCCCTGGTGCTCGGGGGTCCGGTTCAGCGCCCACAAGCCGATCAGCGTGGCCGGCGCGAAGGCGACCGTGACCAGTACGGCGAGCACCAGCCGACGTCTGCGTTCGCGCCGCGGCCACTCGCCCCGTGCCGTGCGACAGGCGTCGGGGGGCGGGCCGCACTCCGTCGGCGAGGGCGGCGAGTGCCTCGCTCGACTCGCGCTCGGTGTCGTTCATCGCCGGGCCGCCATCGCCAGGGTCGGCGCGGCCGGGCCGCGGGAGGTGTGGGTCCTCACCGAGCCGCCGGAAATGCCCATCGCGGCGGCGATCTCGCTCACACGGGGACGTGAAGGTCAGACAGCGGCCGGTTCCGACTCCTGCGCCGACTCCTTCGCCGCCGCCTCCGCGCGGTCCCGCTTCTCACGGCGGACCAGGACCCACCAGCCGTACGGCACGCCCGCCGCGAAGAGCCACCACTGGATCATGTACGCGTAGTTCAGCGGCGCGTCTTCCTTGCCCGGGTCGGAGATCTGCTCCGGGGTGTCGCCCTTCGGCTCGGGCGCCGTCTGCTGGAGATAGCCGCCGAGCACCTCGGCGTGCAGCCGCCGGGCCTGCTCCTCGCTGTTGATCAGCATGATCTGCCGGTCGGGCAGGCCCTTGAGGTCCTTGATACCGCTGGCCGCGGTCGTCTCGTCCGGCATCAGCCGGCCCTGGATGGTCACCTGACCGCTCGGCGGCGCGGGCACCTTCGGGAACGTCGTCTGGCTCGGACCGTCGGACGGGATCCAGCCCCGGTTGACCAGCACCACCTTGCCGTCCGTCAGGACGAAGGGGGTCAGCACGTGGTAGCCGACCTCGTCGTCGGAGTTGGTGCGGCGGCGGACGACGACCTCGTCCTCGGTGTCGAAGTGCCCTGTCGCCGTCGCCGTGCGGTACCGGTCGTGCGTGGTGACGGTGTGCCCGGGCGAGGTCAGCCGCTCCACGGGCACCGCCTTGGCGCCCAGCGCGTCCGAGACCAGCTGGTTGCGGGCGCTGCGCTCCTCGTAGCGAT
The DNA here is from genome assembly GCF_040605395.1 of Streptomyces sp. NPDC005648. NCBI lineage: Bacteria > Bacillati > Actinomycetota > Actinomycetes > Kitasatosporales > Streptomycetaceae > Streptomyces > Streptomyces sp. NPDC005648. Next base: position 77,771 of record NZ_JBEXCS010000018.1, read on the forward strand.
GCATCTGCCAGATGCCCAGCCTGATCATCGTGGGGATGAGGAGCAGGGCGACCAGCGTGAGGATCACCCACTGCCGGGTCAACAGGAAGCGGTACACCCCACGACCGTACAACTCGGGCCGCGGGGTGCTGTCGTCAGGGGGGTGGTCCGAGGGGGTGCTCAGACCCGGTCGACGATGCCGGCCTTGCCCTCCTCGCGGGCGCAGTGACCCCCGCAGAACCACTGGCCCTCGACCTCGACGCCCTGGCCGATGATCGGCACCCGGCAGTGCTCGCAGATCGGGGCCATGCGATGAATCGCACAGGAGAAGCAGTCGAAGACATGCACCGCGCCCTGCGCGTGCACCTCGAAGCTCATTCCGTAGTCATTTCCGCATACTTCGCATTTCGCCATGCGCCACAGGGTGAGCCGTTGGCGCCGCCCGGGCGAGCGGACTCCGGGCGAGTCGCCCGGCAATCACCCGTCCGTACGGGTCACGAGCGGCCGCCTCCGCTCTCGCCCGTCCTCGCCGCGGCCACTCACTCGTCCGCCGGTTCGACATCCCTGAGCAGCTGTCCGAAGGCCGCCTCGTCCACCACCGGCGTTCCGTACTGCCGGGCCTTGACCACCTTCGACGTGCCCGAGTCCGGGTCGTTGGTGACGAGCAGACTGGTCACCCGGGACAGGCTCGTCGCGACGTGCAGCCCGGCCTCGACCGCCCGGTCCTCCAGCAGCTCCCGCTCGATCGACGTGTCCCCGGAGAAGGCGACCCGCATGCCCTGCTTGAGCGGTTTGCCGTCTTCGTACCGCCCCGGGTTGGGGTAGGGGCAGGCGGGCCTCTTGCGGGACGGCCGCCAACCGGTCGGCCGATAGCCGCCGTACCCGCTCGACTGACGCGGCACAGGGCTGTCGTTCCACTCCGTCAGCGGCCGGCACTCGAGGAGCGGCAGCCGTACGCCGCCCGCCGCCGCGGCCCTGAGGCTGGGCCGGAACGCCTCGGCCAGTACGCGCGCGTCGTCCAGTGCGTGGTGCGCCCGCCGCTGTACGACGCCGAAATGCGCGGCCAGCGACTCCAGCTTGTGGTTGGGCAGCGGCAGGCCCAGCTCCTTGGAGAGCGCGATGGTGCACAGCCGCTGCCGGACCGGAGCCTCGATCCGCGCACGCGCGTACTCACGCGCGATCATCTGCCAGTCGAAGACCGCGTTGTGCGCGACGAGCACCCGGCCCTCCAGGCGGGTCGCGAACTCCTCGGCGATGTCCGTGAAGAGGGGCGCGCCCTCCAGCATCTCGCTCGTCAGACCGTGGATCCACACCGGGCCCGGGTCCCGCTCCGGGTTGACCATCGTGTACCAGTGGTCCTCGACCTCGCCGCGCTCGTCCAGCCGGTAGACGGCCGCCGAGATTATCCGGTCGTCCCGGGCCAGGCCCGTGGTCTCCACGTCAACGACCGCGTACCCGTGGGGATACGCGGTCGGCCACTCGGTGCGGGAGGACGCTGCGGTCGGAAGGTCTTCGAGCATGGTCCCTGAGGATACGGGCCGCCACTGACAGTCCCGGCCAACAGGGGCCGCGCGTACGGAATGTCCGGACCGTGGAATGTCCGGCCCGCGGCTATGGACCTTTCACGCCCCTGGTGCAAGCGTGCACCCCGCCCGGCGGTTGACGGTCTGTGAAGGGCGGTACGACGGATGGCACGCATACGGTACGGCGCTCGCACCGAGGCGGAGTTGGCCGCAGCCCGCACGGCCAGCACACGGCTCCCCGACATCTGGTCCACCGGAGTGGTGGCCGTCTGGGAGACCGACCCGGACGCGCTCGCCGCGGTCCTGCCACCACCGCTGAAACCGGCCGACCGGCCCCTGGCCCGGGTCAACATCAGCAAGGTCGACCTGCCCGGATACCCGCTGGGCGCGGGCTCGTTCGCGGTCGCCGCCCGGCACGACGACATCGACGGCTGGTACCCGCTCGTCATGCCGATGACCCATGAGCGGGCCCTCACGGGAGGCCGCGAGGTCTTCGGCGAGCCGAAGAAGCTGGGCGAGGTGACGGTGGAACGGGACGGGCTCCTGGTCCGCGCCGCGCTGGCCCGGCACGGCATCGCCTTCGTGGAGGTGCGCGGCGCGGTGAGCGGTGAACTGCCGCTGCCGGAGCCGAGCCGGAAGACCGACTTCTACTTCAAGTTCCTTCCCGCGGTGGACGGTTCGGGCTTCGACATCGACCCCGTGCTGGTGCACTGCGTGCGCAACGAGAAGGTGCGCCGGCTGGAGCGGATCACCGGGGACGTCGTCCTGCGCGAGTCCGTGTACGACCCGGTGGCCGACCTCCCGGTGCTGCGGCTCGTCGACATCACCATCGGTGAGAAGACCAGCGACCAGCGCGGCAAGGTGGTCGAGCGGGTCGCGGCCGAGGCCCTGCTGCCGTACGTCCACCAGCGCTACGACGACCCGCAGCAGGTCCATGACGGCCCTCCCGAGTCCTCAGGGCCGCCCGAGTCGCCTGAGTCGCCCGAGGGTCGGTGAGCGGCCGTGGAGCTGAGGGCCGGACAGGTCGCCGTCGTCACGGGCGCCGCGAGCGGGGTCGGGCTGGCGATGGCCCGGAGGTTCGCTGCGGAGGGGCTGAAGGTGGTGCTCGCCGACGTCGAGGAGAGCGCGCTGGACAAGGCCGCCGCCGACCTGCGCGCCGGGGGAGCCGAGGTGCACGCGCGCGTGGTCGACGTCGGGGAGCGCCAACAGGTCCTGGATCTCGCCGAGTCGGCGTACGAGACCTACGGCGCGGTCCATGTGCTGTGCAACAACGCCGGGGTCGGCTCGGGCGCCGAGGGCCGTATGTGGGAGCACGAACCGAACGACTGGAAGTGGGCGTTCTCCGTCAATGTGTGGGGCGTCTTCCATGGCGTCCAGGCGTTCCTGCCACGGATGATCAAGTCGGGTCAACCCGGTCATGTGGTCAATACGTCATCCGGTGACGGCGGTATCGCCCCGCTGCCCACCGCCTCCGTGTACGCCGTCACCAAGGCGGCCGTCGTCACCATGACCGAGTCCCTGTACGCCCATCTGAGGGCCGAGCACGCGCGCGTGGGCGCGTCGGTCCTCTTCCCCGGCCCGCACATGCTGCGCACCGGCCTGTGGGAGTCGCACCGCAACCGGCCCGACCGGTACGCGAAACAACGGCCGCGCAGGACCCCGTACCGCAGCCTCGACCAGTGGGAGACCGCGATGCGCGAGGCGGGCCGGGAGGTGCGCTTCACGCCCGCCGAGGAGGTCGCGGAACTCGTCGTGGAGGGCATCCGCGCGGACCGCTTCTGGCTGCTGCCGCCGAGCGAGCACAGCGACGCGCAGATCCGCGCGCGGGCCAGGTCGATGCTGGACCGCACCAACCCGTCGTACCTGGAGAGCTTCATCCTGGACTGAGGAGGCCGGTGTGACCGACCAGGAGCCGTATCTGATCATCTCCTCCGACTGCCACGCCGGACTGCCCACCGAGGAGTACCGGCCCTATCTGGACAGCCGCTTCCACCGGGACTTCGACGAGTTCCTCGCCGGGCGCGAGCGCCGGCGCGAGGAGATGACCCGGCTCGGCATCCGCAACGAGTCCTTCGCCTCCAAGTGGTTCCAGGACAACGAGGAGGGGCTGCGCGGAGGTTGGGAGACCGCGCGGCGGCTCAAGGAGCTCGACGGCGACGGCGTCGCCGCCGAGGTCGTGTTCCCGGACGCGGACGCCGTGGACAGCCGGACCGCGGCGCCCTTCGGGGTCGGCCTCGGACTCTCCGGCGACCACGACCCGGAGCTGGGCATGGCGGGCGCCCGGGCGCACAACCGCTGGCTGGCCGAGTTCGTGTCGGAGAACCCCGAACGGCACTGCGGTGTGGCCCTGCTGCCCATCACGGCCGAGGTGCCGAAGGTGGTCGAGGAGATCCACCGGGCCAAGGAGTCGGGGCTCGGCGCACTGATGATCCCCGCCCTGTGGGGCGACAAGGAGCCGTACCACGACCGCCGTTACGACCCGGTGTGGGCGGCCGCCGCCGAGTGCGGGATGCCGGTGACCACCCACTCCGGATCGTCGCCGCGCCACGAGTACGGCGACCATCTGGGCATCTTCGTCAGCGAGGTCACCTGGTGGCCGGCCCGCCCCCTCTGGTTCCTCCTCTGGTCCGGGGTCTTCGAACGCCACCCGGGCCTCAGGTTCGGTGTGGCGGAGTCGGGGTGCTGGTGGCTGCCGAACCTCCTCTGGTTCATGGACCGCCTCTACCTGGGTGCGCACGGCGGCAAGAAGCTCTCCCCGTTCGAGGAGCTGAAACGCCCCCCGAGCGAGTACCTCGACCGCCAGGTCTTCATCTGCGCGACCAACACCAAGCGCCGTGAGCTGGCCCAGCGGTACGAGATCGGCGTCGACAACATCCTCTGGGGCAGCGACTTCCCGCACCCCGAGGGCACCTGGCCCGACACACGCGCGTGGCTGCGCCGCACCTTCCACGACATCCCCGTCACCGAGACCCGCCGCATGCTGGGCCTCGCGGCGGCGGAGGTCTTCGGCTTCGACGCCGGGAAGCTGGCGCCGCTGGCCCGGCGCATCGGTCCGACCCCGGCGGACCTCGGCCAGCCGGCCGACCAGGAGGCCGTCGAAGCCTCCTGGGCGCGCTCGCGCGAGGTGGGCCGGCACTGGCTGACCGACCACGACTTCCCGACCCTGGGGGTGACGCGGTGAGCGACGACCGGTCCGACCGGTACACGGTCATCTCGGCCGACTGCCACGCGGGAGCCGACCTCCTCGACTACAGGCCGTATCTGGAGAAGCGCCACCACGACGAGTTCGACGCCTGGGCGGCCACCTACGTCAACCCCTACGAGGACCTGCTCGCCGACACCGCCGACCAGAACTGGAACTCCGAGCGCCGCCTCGCGGACCTGGAGCGAGACGGCATCGTCGCCGAGGTCCTCTTCCCGAACACCATCCCGCCGTTCCACCCGTCCGGCTCCCTGATGGCGCCCGCCCCGACCGCCGGGGAGTTCGAACGCCGCTGGGCCGGACTGCGCGCCCACAACCGCTGGCTCGCCGACTTCTGCGCCGCCGCACCGGGCCGGCGCGCGGGTGTCTTCCAGATCCTCCTGAACGACGTCGACGAGGCGGTCAAGGAGATCCGCCGGGCCTCCGCGGCGGGTCTCAAGGGCGGTCTGCTGCTGCCCGGCACACCTCCGGGTTCGGGTCTGCCGGAGCTCTACTCGCAGACGTACGACCCCATTTGGGCCGTCTGTGAGGAGCTGGGCGTCCCGGTGAACCACCACGCGGGCTCCGCGTCCCCGCCGCTCGGCGACGAACCGGCGGCCCGCGCGGTCTTCATGGTCGAGACGACCTGGTTCTCCCACCGGGCCCTCTGGCACCTGGTGTTCGGCGGCGCCTTCCGCCGTCATCCCGGCCTGAAACTCGTCCTGACCGAGCAGGGCTCGGGCTGGATCCCCGGTGTCCTCGACATGCTGGACTACTACCACGGCCGGCTGGTCGCCGCCGCGACCAAGGCGTCCACGGCCGAGTCCAAGTTCGGCGCGGGCCTCGCCGCCGGCATGGGCAAGCCGCCGTCCGAGGTCTGGCACGACAACTGCTATGTCGGAGCCAGCTTCATGCGCCCCCACGAGGTGCCGCTGCGCGACCGCATCGGCGTCGACAAGATCATGTGGGGCAGCGACTACCCGCACGACGAGGGCACCTACCCGTACTCCCGTGAGGGCCTGCGCTTCGCCTACGCGGGCGTGCCCCGCGACGAACTGGCCGCGATGCTGGGCGGCAACGCGGCCCGCGTCTACGGCTTCGACCTCGACCTCCTGGACCCGATCGCGGCGAAGGCGGGCCCGACGGTGGAGGAGCTCGCCGAACCACTGGAGCGGCCACCGGCCGACGCGACGAGCCCGGTGTTCGCGAGGGGGGCGCGGGTGCGGGTCTGGTGACGTCCACCGTCGAGGTGCGGCGGGCCGCGAGCGTCGGTACGGGGATGACCGCGGCCGGGGTGGCATCCTCCCGGTGTGACGGAACCCACGCATGGCGGCGAGGCCCACGGCGGCACCCTGGCCGGGCGCCTGAACTGGCTGCGGGCCGCCGTTCTCGGCGCCAACGACGGCATCGTGTCCACCGCCGGGCTCGTCGTCGGTGTGGCGGGCGCGACGGACAGCCGCTCGGCCCTGCTCACCGCCGGACTGGCCGGACTGCTGGCCGGGTCGATGTCGATGGCCGCGGGCGAGTACGTCTCCGTCTCCACCCAGCGCGACTCGGAGATGGCCGCCCTGGCCCTGGAACGGCGGGAGCTGCGCGAACAGCCGGAGGCCGAACTGGAGGAGCTGACAGCGCTCTTGGAGGACCGCGGCCTGACGCGCGAGGTGGCCAGGGAGGCGGCGGAGCAGCTCACCGAACGGGACGCGCTGAGGGCACACGCGCGCGTGGAGCTCGGCATCGACCCGGACGAGCTGACGAACCCGTGGCACGCCGCGTGGGCGAGCTTCCTGGCGTTCACGGTGGGCGCGCTGCTACCCCTGCTGGCGATCGTGCTCCCACCCGCGGGTTGGCGTCTCGCCGTCACCGTCGTCTCCGTGCTGGCCGCCCTGGTCGTCACCGGCTGGACCAGCGCCCGCCTGGGCGCCGCGGAACCCGGCCGGGCCGTGCTGCGCAACGTGGTCGGCGGGGCGCTGGCCATGGGGATCACCTATGCCGCCGGGGCGCTGCTGGGCGCGGCCGGGGCCTGACCGACCGGCCGGTTGGTGGAGATCGCCAAGAAGCAAGCGCGTACCCCGGGAAATACTTGTGGGTAACAACGTCTAGCCGCGGCCGACCAGCGGTTCTACGGTGCCCACATGCCGAACCTGCCCGATGTCGTGCTGTGGTCGATACCCGCCTTCGTGCTGCTCACCGTGGTCGAGGTGATCAGCGTCCGCGTCCATCCCGACGAGGACGCCGCGGGATACGAGACGAAGGACGCCGCCACCAGCGTCGGCATGGGGCTCGGCAGCCTCGTCTTCGACTTCCTCTGGAAGATCCCCATCGTCGCCGTCTACACGGCGATCTACGAACTCACCCCGCTGCGCGTCCCCGTCCTGTGGTGGACCGTCCCCCTGATGCTCCTCGCCCAGGACTTCTTCTACTACTGGTCGCACCGCGGCCACCACGTCATCCGCATCCTGTGGGCCTGCCACGTCGTCCACCACTCCAGCCGGAAGTTCAACCTCACCACCGCGCTGCGCCAGCCCTGGACGACCTGGACGGTCTGGCCGTTCTACGTCCCCCTCGTCGCCGTCGGCGTCCACCCGGCCGCCCTCGCGTTCTGCTCCTCCGCCAACCTCGTCTACCAGTTCTGGATCCACACCGAACGCATCGACAAGATGCCCCGCTGGTTCGAGTACGTCTTCAACACCCCCTCCCACCACCGCGTCCACCACGCCTCCCAGGGCGGCTACCTGGACCGCAACTTCGGCGGCATCCTCATCGTCTGGGACCGCCTGTTCGGCTCGTTCGTGCCGGAGACCGAGCGGCCGGTCTACGGGTTGACCAAGAACATCAACACGTTCAACCCGATCAAGGTGGCCACTCATGAGTACGTGGCGATCGTCAAGGACGTGAGGGCGGCGGAGAGCTGGGGCGAGCGGGCGGGGCGGGTCTTCCGCGGGCCCGGTTGGCGCCCGGCACGGCTGTCGGCACCGGCACCCATGAACGAACACGCCACCGCCGAACCGACGCCGGCCGAGGGAACCGCCGCAGCGTGACGGCACCGAACGAGCGCCGGGCACGCGGGCGTGCGTCCCGCCCGGAGACCGCTCGCCCCCGCCCGCGCATGCCCCGGCCCGGCGGCGGCCCCTTGCCGACCCTCTTCCTGGCGGCGTTCGTCCTGGCCACCCTCGTCGATCTCAGCTCCCTCGCCGCCGGCTTCACGCCCGGTCACACCGTCGCCAAGCCTCTCCTCATGCCGCTCCTCGCGGCCTACGCCGGCACCCGCGGCGCATCTCGACTCCTGCTCGCCGCCCTCCTGTTCGGCTGGGGCGGCGACGTCCTGCTCCTGTCCGACGCGGACCGGGCGTTCCTGGCCGGGATGGCCTCCTTCGCGTGCGGCCACGTCTGCTACATCGCGTTCTTCCGCCGCCACGGCGCCCCACGCGCGCGTGCCCGTCTCCTCGCCCCCGTCTACGCCGTCGCCCTCGTCACCACGGTCGCCCTGCTGTGGCCGGGCCTCCCGGCGGACCTGCGCGTCCCCGTCGCCGGCTACAGCACCCTGCTCACCGCGACGGCGTACACCGCCGCCACCCGGCTCGGCCCGGTCGCCGGTCTCGGCGGCGCCCTCTTCATGCTCTCCGACACCCTCATCGCGACCGGCGTCGCCGACTGGCCCCAGCCGCCCGGGCCCGACCTGTGGATCATGCTCACCTACACCGCCGCCCAGTTCCTGCTGGTCCGGGGAGCCCTCGACAAGCGGCCCGCGCCGGCGACGGCGTACCGTGAAGTGCGCTCGACCACCCCCTGAGCGCACTTCACGACACCGCACGAGAAGGATCCTCGCCATGCGCGCCACCACCATCCACGCCCCCTACGACATGCGCGTGGAGGACGTGCCCGAGCCCGTGGTGCAGCTGCCCACCGACGCCGTGGTGCGGGTGCTGCGCGCCTGTGTCTGCGGCAGCGACCTGTGGGCGTACCGCGGCGAGGCGGCCCGGCAGCCGGGACAGCGGATCGGTCACGAGTTCCTGGGTGTCGTCGAGGAGACCGGCTCCGAGGTGGGCACGGTGCGCCGCGGCGATCTGGTCGTCGCGCCCTTCATGTGGTCCGACGGCGTCTGCGACTACTGCCGCGAGGGCCTCACCACCTCCTGCGAACACGGCGGCTTCTGGGGCTCGGTGGGGCACGACGGCGGCCAGGGCGAGGCGGTGCGCGTGCCCTTCGCCGACGGCACCCTCGTCCAGCTGCCCAAGGAGGCCGCGTCCGACGACCGTCTGCTGGCCGCCCTGCTGACCCTCTCCGACGTGCTCGGCACCGGCCACCACGCGGCCCTCGGCGCGGGCGCCCGTCCGGGTGCCACGGTGGCCGTCGTCGGCGACGGAGCCGTCGGCCTGTGCGCGGTGCTCGCCGCCAGGCGCCTCGGCGCCGAGCGGATCATCGCGCTCGGCCGCCACGAGGTCCGCACGGACATCGCCCGCCGCTTCGGCGCCACCGAAGTCGTCGCCGAGCGCGGGGACGCGGCCGTCGAGGCAGTACGCGAACTCACCCGCGGCCAGGGCGCGCACGCCGTCGTCGAGGCCGTCGGCACCGAGCAGTCCATGCGTACGGCGGTCGACATCACCCGGGACGGCGGCGCGATCGGCTTCGTGGGCGTGCCGCACGGCAGCGGCACCGGTGTCGACCTGGGCGTCATGTTCGACCGGAACATCGCGCTGCGCGGCGGTGTCGCACCCGTCCGCGCGTACATCCCCCAGCTGCTGCCCGATGTGCTCGACGGCACCGTCGACCCCTCACCCGTCTTCGACCTGACGGTCGACATCGAGGGCGTCCCCGAGGGGTACAAGGCGATGGACGAGCGCACGGCACTCAAGGTGCTCGTCACCAACGGGTGATCGTCACCAACTGCTGATCCTCACCACCACCGGATCGGCAGCGGCAAGGCCGTCAACAACCCCGACATCACGACCACCATCCCCAGGGCGACGATCTCCGCGCGCGCGGGGGAGCAGGCGGTCAGCGGGTCGGCGGCGCGGCGCAGCCGGATCCGCGCCCACAGCGCGAGCACGGCGACGACGGCCACGAGGAGCACCTTGGCGATCAAGGTCCGTCCGTAGGCCGTCGTCGTCAACTGGTCCAGGATCGCGGCCGGCGGCATCCGGCGCAGCGAACTCCACACTCCGGTCGCGGTGATGACGGCGAGCAGCACGGCCGCCACGCGCGCGTAGAGCCCGAGCAGGGCCGCGCCCGCCTCGGCGGGACCCCACCTGCGCAGCGTCCGCAGGGCGTGCAGCAGACCGCCGGCCCAGAGCGTCGCGCAGGTCAGGTGGATCAGCGTCAGGACGGACCCGAGGAGCGGGCCGTGCTCTGCGGGAGGGTGCGCGCGCAGGGCCTCCGCCGCGATCACCGCGGCCGCCGGCCACAGTTGGAGCGCGGGGCGCCGCGAGCGGGCGCACAGGGCCGCCGCGAGGAAGGCGTTGACCTCGAGCAGGGCGAGCTTGCCGTCCCGCGACTCGTAGAGGCCGCCGACATCGACCTGGGCCAGGCTGTGCGGCACCAGGTTGCCCGTCGACACGACCGACGCGAGTCCCAGGGCGGCCACGAAGCCGGCGACGGCCGTGTACGGGGACCAGCTGCGGGGTGTGTCCACGGGGGCCCCGGGCAGCGAACGGGCCAGCCGGTTCACGAACAGCTCGCCCACCGGGACGCACAGCGCGGCGAACAGCACCGCCCGAAGCAGCGCGATGCCACCGACACCGGGGGCGGCGGCCTCACCGGTGCCGTGCAGCACGGCGGACGGGCCCAGCAGGGGTATCAGCGCGGCCAGCGCCACCAGGACGAGTACGGCGACGGCCCGGCCGGCCCCGGGACGCCGTACGGGCCCGCGTGCGTCCGGCACCCCGGCAGTGGGTCTTGTCAACGTCACCTCAAGGTCTTCACCAGCCGTCGCAGAACCGGGCAACTGCAGTAAAACAACTGGCGGTACGTCATTCCGCACTTAGGTACGTTTTTGGCCGCCCCATGACTCAGAACCAACGCGCGGGGTCCGACCCCCAGGGCACCGGTGGACGCCCCCAGTCGCCCGGCCCGCCCGCGAAGGACACCGGCGACAGCGCGTACCGCAGCTGTCCGAGCCCGCTGCCGGTCTCGGCCAGCCACGGTTCGGGTCCGTCGTACGGGGCCTCCCCGGGGGCGTGTTTGCCCATGTGCTCCGTCCCGCTCGCCTTCACGCCGTTCACCAGCCACGCGGCCGTCCTCGCCAGTGCCAGGCGCACGAACCTGCTGCCGCCCTCGCGGGACTGCTCGGTCACCGCCCGCAGTACCGCGGCGGCGAGCAGATAGCCCGTCCCGTGGTCGAGGGCCTGCGCGGGCAGCGCGCCGGGCCGCCGGGCCGACCCTTCGAGCGCCGCGATCCCGGAGGCGACCTGCACCAGGCTGTCGAAGCCCCGCCGCCCGCCCCACGGCCCGTACGCGCCCCACGCCGACACCTGCGCCACCACCACCCCGGGCCGACGCTCGGCCAGTGCCTCGGGCGCCAGCCCGAACCGGTCCAGGGCGCCCGGCCGGTAGCCGGTCACGACGACGTCCGCCTCCGCGAGCAGCTCCTCGAACCTCCGCCGGTCGATGGTCAGGTCCAGCAGCGCCGACCGCTTCCCGAAGCCCGTGTCGGCGTGCTGGTCGGTCAGTTCCGGCAGGCCCGGGGCGTCCACGCGCAGCACGTCCGCACCGAGCAGGGCGAGCGTGCGCGTGGCGACCGGGCCCGCGAGCACCCGGGTCAGGTCCAGGACCCGCAGCCCCGCGGCCGGCCGCAGGGGAGTGGTATCGATCGGCGCGAGCACGCGCGCGTGTGCGGAGTCGAGGCGCTCGCGCTCGACCAGGGGCCGCCGGGCCACCTCGGCGGCCTGCCGGTGCGCGGCCCACTCCTTGGGCGTCCGCAGCGCCACGGCCAGACCGCCGGCCTCGTACACGGCCTCCTCGACCTCCAGCGAGGACCGCTCGGCCATCGCCGCCCCGACGGCGCCCACGTCGTCCGCCGCTCCCAACACCGCCAGCAGCCGCTTCCTGTGGTGGGGGTAGTTGGCGTGCGTGCGCACCCAGCCGTCGCTCGTGCGCCAGAACCGTGACAACGGCGCGAACGTGACCGGAGGCCGCCCGTCGACCCGCAGCCACCGCTCACTGTGGAACGCCGCGGCGACCGCCCCGTCGTCGACCCGCACCTCGGGCACCTCCGCGAGCCCCGCCCGCCGCGCGGCCAGCTCCGCGGCGGCCAGCGCGCACCCTCCGACGCAGGCCCGTGCCAGCTCCCGTACGGGAAGGCGCGCTTCGAGCGCGCCTTCCCGCACCACGGTCGACACACGGGGGAGCAGGGACAGGTCGCCGCCCAGCGCGGACCAGGCGGAGCCGACTCCCGGCTTGATGCTCGACTTGATTGCAGTCATTACTTCACTATGCAGTATTGACTGAATCAACTATTGATTGAATCAATGTTGCGGTTCTTCGCCCCCTCGCACACCGCGTCGACCTTGCCGGGGCGGCGCGGCCATGATCGCGCCCGCGCCGCCCCTGCCGCTCGAACGGAGCTACTTCACCGCGCGCAACGCGTTGACGATGCCGAAGCCGTAGAAGCCGTTGACCCGCTTCCCGCCCACGCAGGTCGCGTCCACGACGCCGTCGCCGTTCCCGTCGTACGGGCCGGTCGGGCAGCCCGGGTTGTCCGCCTCGGCCTTGAGCAGCCACTGCAGCTGGTCCGGGCTCGCCCACGGGTGCGTCGACTTCAGCAGCGCGGCCACGGCCGCGACGTGCGGAGTCGCCATCGACGTGCCCTGGAGGTAGCCGTACTGGTTGTTCGGCAGTGTGGACAGGATGCGGCCGTTCTTCGACGGCGTGTCCGGGATCTGGTACTTGTCGCCGCCCGGCGCCGCGACGTCGATCACACCGTCGCCGTAGCTGGAGTAGTAGGACTTCGCGCCCTTGACGCCGGTCGCGCTCACCGTGACAACACCCGGCAGCTGGGTCGGGACGTCGAAGCACTCGTGCGGGTCCACCGTACGGGTGACTGCGGTCGAGTCGTCGGGGCTGGAGGCGTCGGTCAGGGCCTGGGAGTCGAGGTCGTCGTTGGAGTTGCCCGCCGCCGCGACATTGAGCGTGCCCTTGCGCTGGGCGTACAGCTGGGCCCTGTTGACCGCATCGACGATGGCCCGCTGGTCGGGGTCGTCCATGCAGTTGTACAGCCATGGATCAACGTAGTAGCTGTTGTTGGTGATCTCGACGCCGTGGTCGGCGGCGAACACGAAGGCGCAGACGACGCTCTCCGGGAAGAACAGCTGGTTCGCGTCCGGCTGGGCGACCGTGATGCCGGCGACCTTCACCCCGGGTGCGACCCCCGCGACCCCGATGCCGTTGCGGGCCGCGGCGATCTCGCCCGCCACATGCGTGCCGTGGTAGTGGTCGGCGTCCACGGGCCGCCAGGAGCCGTACGTGGTGTCCGCCTTGCCGCTGACGCAGTTCGCGGACTGCGAGGGCGAGAAGTTCGGCGCGATGTCCGGGTGGGTGTCGTCGACGCCCACGTCGATGACCGCCACGGTCACGCTCTTGCTGCCCGGGTCGATCCTGGCCGCCTTGTCGGCGCCGATCGCCCTGAGGTCCCATTGGTCGGCTTCGAGCGGCTCCTCCCCGGCCGTCGAACCGCCCGCGACCTTCGCCGCCTCGGCCTTGGAGAGGTACTGCACCGCGCCCTCGTCCGTCGTCCCCGCCGCCTGCACCGGCGAGGTCCGCGAGGCGCCCGCGGACTGCACACCGCGCGCCTTGCGTATCTCCTTGGCGAAGTCGGGGTTCGCCGAGTGCACGACGATCACACCGATCCTGTCGTACGACACCACGACGGAACCGCCGGCCGCATTGATCGCCTTCTTGACCGAGTTGATCGTGTGCGCGTCCGTCTTCGTGTTGACGAGATACGCGAAGGAGTCCGCGTCGGCCGCCTGTGCGGCGGCGGACTCCACGCGTGGGGCGGCCTGGGCGGCCCCCGGCAGGAAGCCGAGCGAGGCGGTCAGGGACAGCACGACCGGCACCGCGAGGGCGAGCCGGTGTCTGGAACGCAGATGAGCCATGGGGTCTCCACATCATCCGGAAAGAGAACGGCCCGAGACACAGGTGGTGCTCGGGCAGGTACATGACGGGCGGTCCAGGCGGCAAACTATCTCCCGAAGTCGCTGGTCAGCAATGAGTTGCCCAAGGAGAGTTCGGAAACTGGTCAAGGGAGTTGAACCCGCCCTCGCGTGGCGCCGTGACCTTGGACAGGGAGCACGAGGACACTCGCCCCCGATCCCCGTCACAACCGCATCCGCAACGCGAGGAGACTCCGTGGCCACCGAGACACCGCCCCCCTCGAAAACCCCCACCAAACTCCCCAGTACCGAGGAGTTCGTCGCGGAGCAGGAGAGCGCGGAATTCGGTGAACTGCGCCGTGCTCACCGCTCCTTCGCCTTCCCGCTCACCCTCGGCTTCATCACCTGGTACCTGCTGTACGTCCTGCTGTCGAACTACGCGGACGATTTCATGGGCACCCAGGTGGTCGGCAACATCAACGTGGCCCTGGTCCTGGGCCTCGCGCAGTTCCTGACCACCTTCCTCATCGCCTGGTGGTACTCGCGGCACGCCGCAGCCAAGCTCGACCCCAAGGCCGACGCGATCAAGTCCCGACTGGAGGGCGGCGAATGAACCCCGCGCAGCACACCCTGATCGCGGCCGGCGAGGCGAGCCAGCACCGGCCGCTGATCATCACCCTGTTCGCGGTGTTCGTCGCCGCGACCCTCGTCATCACCGTCTGGGCGGGCCGCCAGACCAAGGACGCCGCCGACTTCTACGCGGGCGGCCGTCAGTTCACCGCCTTCCAGAACGGCCTCGCCGTCTCCGGCGACTACATGTCCGCGGCCTCGTTCCTCGGCATCGCCGGCGCCATCGCCCTCTTCGGCTACGACGGCTTCCTGTACTCCATCGGCTTCCTGGTCGCCTGGCTCGTCGCCCTGCTCCTGGTCGCCGAGCCGCTGCGCAACTCCGGCCGCTACACCATGGGCGACGTGCTCGCCTACCGGATGCGCCAGCGCCCGGTCCGTACGGCGGCCGGCACCTCCACCATCGTCGTCTCGATCTTCTATCTGCTGGCCCAGATGGCGGGCGCGGGCGTGCTGGTCTCGCTGCTGCTCGGCATCACCAGCGACGCCGGCAAGATCGGCATCGTCGCCCTGGTCGGCGTACTGATGATCGTGTACGTCACCATCGGCGGCATGAAGGGCACCACCTGGGTCCAGATGGTCAAGGCCGTGCTGCTGATCGCGGGCGCCCTGCTGCTGACCTTCATGGTCCTGCTGAAGTTCGACTTCAACGTCTCCGACCTGCTCGGCACGGCCGCCGACAACAGCGGCAAGGGCTCGGCCTTCCTGGAGCCCGGTCTGAAGTACGGCGCCACCGGCACCACCAAGCTGGACTTCATCTCCCTCGGTATCGCCCTGGTGCTGGGCACCGCGGGCCTGCCGCACATCCTGATCCGCTTCTACACGGTGCCGACCGCCAAGGCCGCCCGTAAGTCCGTGATCTGGGCCATCGGTCTCATCGGCGCCTTCTACCTGATGACCCTCGCCCTCGGCTTCGGCGCCGCCGCCCTGATCAAGCCCGACGAGATCATCGCCTCCAACAAGGCGGGCAACACGGCCGCACCCCTCCTCGCCCTGCACCTCGGCGGCGTCGACTCCAACTGGGGCGCGATCCTGCTCGCCACCATCTCCGCCGTCGCCTTCGCCACGATCCTCGCGGTCGTCGCCGGCCTCACCCTGGCCTCGTCCTCCTCCTTCGCGCACGACATCTACGCGAACGTCATCAAGCGGGGGCAGGCCACCGAGAAGCAGGAGATCGGCGCGGCCCGCTGGGCGACCGTCGGCATCGGCGCCGTCTCGATCGTCCTGGGCGCCCTCGCCCGCGACCTGAACGTCGCCGGCCTGGTCGCGCTCGCCTTCGCGGTCGCCGCCTCCGCCAACCTCCCGACGATCCTCTACAGCCTCTTCTGGAAGCGGTTCACCACCTCCGGAGCCCTGTGGTCGATCTACGGCGGCCTGGTCACCGCGGTCGGCCTGGTGCTGTTCTCGCCGGTGGTCTCCGGAAAGCCCACCTCGATGTTCCCGGACGTCGACTTCCACTGGTTCCCGCTGGAGAACCCCGGCATCATCTCGATCCCGGTCGGTTTCCTCCTCGGCGTCCTCGGCACGTACCTGTCCAAGGAGGAGCCCGACAAGGGCAAGTACGCGGAACTGGAGGTCCGGTCCCTGACCGGCACCGGCGCGCACTGACAACCCGCGGCGGACCCGCGGACAACCCGCGAAAACGCCCCCCGGCCGGCCGCGTCGTGGTTCCCTACGACGCGGCCGTGCCGTACCTCGTGGGATCGGCCGCTGTCGTTGTCGGTGGTGTCACGTAGGCTCGCAGGTGACGGGTGGAAGTTCATCCGTACCGATCCGCTATGAGGGAGGGGGCCCACGTGCTCATCGACACCTATGGCCGAGTGGCCACCGACCTGAGGGTCTCGCTGACCGACCGGTGCAACCTGCGCTGTACGTACTGCATGCCCGAGGAGGGCCTGCAGTGGCTCGCCAAGCCCGACCTGCTCACGGACGACGAGATCGTCCGCCTGATCGACATCGCCGTCACCTCACTGGGCATCGAGGAAATCCGCTTCACCGGCGGAGAACCCCTGCTGCGCCCGGGCCTGGTGGGCATCGTGGAGCGCGTGGCCGCCCTGACGCCCCGCCCCCAGATGTCCCTCACCACCAACGGCATCGGCCTCGGGCGCACCGCCAAGGCCCTCAAGGCGGCCGGCCTGGACCGGGTGAACGTCTCCCTGGACACCCTGCGCCCCGACGTGTTCAAGACCCTCACCCGCAGAGACCGGCACGGGGACGTCCTCGGCGGCCTCACGGCGGCCCGTGACGCCGGCCTGACCCCGGTCAAGGTCAACGCGGTCCTGATGCCGGGGCTGAACGCCGACGAGGCCCCCGACCTCCTCGCCTGGGCCGTCGAGCACGACTACGAGCTGCGCTTCATCGAGCAGATGCCCCTGGACGCCCAGCACGGCTGGAAGCGCGAGGGCATGGTCACGGCCGGCGACATCCTGACCTCCCTGCGCACCCGCTTCGACCTCACCCCCGAAGGCAGCGACGAGCGGGGCTCGGCCCCGGCGGAGCGCTGGCTGGTCGACGGCGGACCTCACCGGGTGGGGGTCATCGCCTCGGTCACCCGCCCCTTCTGCGCGGCCTGCGACCGCACCCGCCTCACGGCCGACGGCCAGATACGCACCTGTCTGTTCGCCCGCGAGGAGACGGACCTCCGAGCCGCTCTGCGCGACGGCGCCCCCGACGAGGAGATCGCCCGCATCTGGCGCCTGGCGATGTGGGGCAAGAAGGCGGGCGCCGGCCTCGACGACCCGTCCTTCGTCCAGCCGGACAGGCCCATGTCGGCGATCGGCGGCTAGCTCCCTTCGGGCGCTTCCCAGTCCTGGAACTTCACCACGTCCTTCAGGAAGCCCCGCACCCCGAGAAACTGCGAGAGACTCTCCCGGTGCTCCTCGCAAGCGAGCCACGTCTTGCGCCGCTCCGGTGTGTGGATCTTCGGGTTGTTCCACGCCAGCACCCAGACGGCGTCGGCACGGCAGCCCTTCGCGGAGCAGATGGGGGTCTCGTCACTCACGGATTTCGTCTCACCAGTACGCCGTAAAAGGCGACGCCGAGCAGCCACGGGGGGAGCTGCCCGGCGTCGGTCCGTCGCTCCGACGGGGGATGCGGAGCGCCTACGAAGTATGTCACGGGTAACCCGCCACCCGGCACCGGAACAACATGATTGATCTGAGCTTTTCTTGAGCTTGGTGCGCGGGAGCCTTCCGTTTGCAGGGCATTCTGCATCGCTCACGCCGGGTCGTGAGGCTCGCTTCGTGCGCCCGGCGCAGGCTCGGCCGCGACATCTTCCGGGGCCGGCTCCGAGAAGCCGTCATTCGTTCGCGGCTGCGCAATCATCGGACGCATCGGCACGGTCACGAAGGTCGACGGAAGCGACGGCGCGTTCTCCCGACCCGCGTTCGCGACCACCACGGCGATGTACGGAAGCACCGCCCCGAGCACCAACGCCACGATCGCGACGTGCCGTTCGACGTTCCACAGCGAGACCGCGAGGATCACCGACACCGTACGGATGGACATGGAGATGACATACCGGCGCTGCCGGGCGCGCACATCCTCCTGCAGACCAGTCCGGGCTCCGGTGATCCGGAACACCTGGCCGTTGCCGTCGCCGCGCTGCTTCAGCATCACATTCCACCATCCGCCCGCATCGGCCCCATCCCACCCCGTACCCGGCCCGCCCCCGGCCGGGGACGCGTCCGGACCCTTGCCACGTTACGCCGCGCCTCCGTCGCCTACGAGACCGGGTCACCTCCAACCTGGCCGAACGTCCTCCGCCGTCGCGCGTACGGCGGTACCCGACATGCGCCGTACGGCGTATGGCCCGAGGCTGGGCGTAGTGCTCACGTCGAGCCGTACAAGGAGGCAGCCATGGGCTGGTTGTGGGCGATCATCGTGGGATTCGTGCTGGGCCTGATCGCGAAGGCGATCATCCCGGGCAAGCAGCACAGTCCGCTGTGGCTGACCACCATCTGCGGCATGCTCGGCGCGATCGCCGGCAACGCGATCGCACGGGCCTTCGGGGTCGAGTCGACACGGGGCATCGACTGGAGCCGCCATGCCTTCCAGCTGGTGGCCGCGATCATCATCGTCTTCGCGGTCGACATGCTCTACATGGCGACGCTGGGCAAGCGGAAGCAGACCGTCTAGAGCGGGCGGGTACGGCGAGGGGGCGGCCTCCCGCACGGGAAACCGCCCCTCTCGGTGTACTCAGGCGGAGGCGACCTCGACGGCCGCCAGGTTCCTCTTGCCCCGGCGCAGCACCAGCCAGCGCCCGTGGATCAGGTCCTCCTCGGCGGGGACGGCGTCCTCGCCGGCGACCTTGACGTTGTTCACGTAGGCGCCGCCCTCCTTCACCGTCCGCCGGGCAGCCGACTTGCTGGCCACCAGCCCGACCTCGGCGAACAGGTCCACCACGGGCCCGAGCTCGGCTACCCGGACATGCGGCACCTCGGACAGGGCCGCCGACAGCGTCCGCTCGTCCAGCTCCGCCAGCTCACCCTGACCGAACAGCGCCTTCGACGCGGCGACCACGGCGGCCGTCTGGTCCGCCCCGTGCACCAGCGTCGTCAGCTCCTCCGCCAGCGCCCGCTGAGCCGCCCGCGCCTGCGGACGCTCCTCGGTCTGCCGCTCCAGCTCCTCGATCTCCTCCCGGGACCTGAAGCTGAAGATGCGCAGGAACTTGGAGACGTCCCGGTCGTCCGCGTTCAGCCAGAACTGGTAGAAGGCGTACGGCGTGGTCATCTCGGGGTCGAGCCAGACCGTGCCGGACTCCGTCTTGCCGAACTTCGTACCGTCGGCCTTGGTGATCAGCGGTGTCCCCAGCGCGTGCACCACCGCGCCGGGCTCGACCTTGTGGATCAGGTCGGTGCCCGAGGTGAGGTTTCCCCACTGGTCGCTGCCACCGGTCTGCAGCGTGCAGCCGTACCGCCGGTACAGCTCCAGGAAGTCCATGCCCTGGAGGATCTGGTAGCTGAACTCGGTGTAGCTGATGCCCTCCTGGGACTCCAGCCGCCGGGCGACGGCCTCCTTCGCGATCATCTTGTTCACGCGGAAGTGCTTGCCGACGTCCCGCAGGAACTCGATGGCGGACAGCCCCGAGGTCCAGTCGAGGTTGTTGACCATGACCGCGGCGTTCGGCCCCTCGAAGTCCAGCAGGGGAGCGATCTGCGCGCGCAGCCGCTCGACCCACTGGGCGACGGTCTCCGGCGCGTTGAGCGTGCGCTCGGAGTTCGGCTTCGGGTCACCGATGAGACCGGTGGCACCCCCGACCAGGCCCAGCGGACGGTTGCCCGCGTCCTGGATCCGGCGCATCGTCAGGATCTGCACGAGGTTGCCGAGGTGCAGGCTGGGCGCGGTCGGGTCGAAGCCGCAATAGAACGTGACGGGGCCGTCCGCGAACGCCTTGCGCAATGCGTCCTCGTCAGTGGAGAGGGCGATCAGCCCCCGCCACTTCAGCTCGTCGACGATGTCCGTCACGGTTCTCGTATCTCCTTGGATGATCCTCGGGCGGTCGGGTGACAGCCGCCTACGAGGTTATACGCCCTGACTGACAGAGCTCATATTGAAGTCGGGCACCCGCACCGCGGGCATCGCAGCCCTAGTGAACCAGTCGCCCCACTCACGCGGCAGCGTCTTTTCGGTGCGCCCGGCCTCGGTGGCCCGCCCCAGCAGGTCGACCGGGGACTCGTTGAACCGGAAGTTGTTCACCTCACCGCTCACCTCACCGTTCTCGACGAGGTAGACGCCGTCCCGGGTCAGGCCGGTGAGCAGCAGCGTGGCCGGGTCGACCTCGCGGATGTACCAGAGGCAGGTCAGCAGCAGCCCCCGTTCGGTGTTCGCGACCATCTCGTCCAGGGAGCGGTCCTCCCCACCGGTCAGGATGAGGTTGTCGATCGCCGGAGCCACCGGCAGCCCGGTCAGGCCCGCGCTGTGCCGGGTGGTGGTGAGATGACTCAGCTCGCCCTCGCGCACCCAGTCGGTGGCCGCGAGCGGCAGCCCGTTGTCGAACACCGACTGGTCGCCGCCGGAGGAGTGCGCGAGGACGAAGGGCGCCGCTTCGAGGCCCGGCTCGTTCGGGTCGCTGCGCAGCGTCAGCGGCAGCTCGGTGAGCCGGTCGCCCACGCGGGTGCCGCCACCCGGCTTGGAGAACACCGTGCGCCCCTCGACCGCGTCCCGGCCCGACGCCGACCACATCTGGTAGATCAGCAGGTCCGCGACGGCGGTCGGCGGCAGCAGGGTCTCGTACCGCCCGGCCGGAAGCGGGATCCGCCGCTGTGCCCAGCCGAGGCGTACGGCGAGCTCCGCGTCCAGCGCCGCCGGGTCGACGTCCTTGAAGTCCCGCGTCGACCGGCCCGCCCACGCCGAACGGGTCCGGTCGGGCGACTTGGCGTTCAGCTCCAGGGTGCCGTTGGGCTGGTCGTGACGCAGACGCAGCCCCGTCGACGTGCCGACATAGCTCGACACCAGCTCATGGTTGGCGAAGCCGTACAGCTCACGGCCGCCCGCCCGCGCGCGTGCGAACGCCTCGCCGAGCGCGGGCGCGAAGTCCGCGAACACGGCGGACGTCGTCTCCGCCGGCGCGTCCGTGAAGTCGGGGGACCGGGACACGCCCGTCACCAGGGGCTGCGCGTCCTCGGCCGGCCCGGCGCCGCGCGCGGCGGCCTCCGCGGCCCGCACCAGCGGCTCCAGCTCGTCCACGGTCACGGCTGAGCGGGAGACGACACCGGAGGCCGTGCCCTCCTTGCCGTCGACGGTCGCGACGACCGTGAGGGTACGCCCGCGGGTGACGCCGTTCGTGGTGAGCGCGTTGCCCGCCCAGCGCAGGTTGGCGGTGGAGTGCTCGTCGGCGATGACGACACACCCGTCGGCGGTGGACAGCTCCAGCGCCCGCTCGACGATCTCGTGCGGCTTGCTGCTGCGGGCGCTCATCGACCGGCCTCCTGCGTCGTGTTGAGACTGTGCTTGCCCGGGGGGCAACCCCCGGACCCCCGGCCGAGCCCTGCGGTGACGCTCATCGACCGGCCTCCTGGGTGGTGTTGAGGATGTTGACGCCCTTGAAGAGGGCCGACGGGCAGCCGTGCGAGACGGCGGCGACCTGGCCCGGCTGGGCCTTGCCGCAGTTGAAGGCACCGCCCAGGACATAGGTCTGCGGGCCGCCGACGGCCGCCATGGAGCCCCAGAAGTCGGTGGTCGTCGCCTGGTACGCGACGTCCCGCAGCTGCCCCGTGATCCGGCCGTTCTCGATCCTGAAGAACCGCTGGCCGGTGAACTGGAAGTTGTAGCGCTGCATGTCGATGGACCAGGAGCGGTCCCCGACGACGTAGATCCCGCGGTCGACCCCGCCGATCAGGTCCTCCGTGGACAGCCCGGCCGGGTCCGGCTGGAGCGACACGTTGGCCATGCGCTGCACCGGCACATGTCCGGGGGAGTCGGCGAAGGCGCAGCCGTTGGAGCGCTCGAAGCCGGTGAGCCTGGCGATGCGCCGGTCCAGCTGGTATCCGACCAGGGTGCCGTCCTTCACCAGGTCCCAGGACTGGCCCTCGACGCCCTCGTCGTCGTAGCCGATGGTCGCCAGGCCGTGTTCGGCGGTGCGGTCGCCGGTGACGTTCATCAGCTCGGAGCCGTACCTGAGCTTGCCGAGCTGGTCGAAGGTGGCGAAGGAGGTGCCGGCGTAGGCCGCCTCGTAGCCGAGCGCGCGGTCCAGCTCGGTGGCGTGGCCGATGGACTCGTGGATGGTCAGCCACAGGTTGGACGGGTCGACCACGAGGTCGTACAGGCCCGACTCGACGCTCGGGGCCCGCATCTTCTCGGCGAGCAGCTCGGGGATCTGTTCCAGCTCGGAGTCCCAGTCCCATCCCGTCCCGGTCAGATACTCCCAGCCGCGCCCGACCGGCGGCGCGATCGTCCGCATCGAGTCGAACTCTCCGCTCGACTCGTCCACCGACACCGCCGTCAGCTGCGGATGCAGCCGGACGCGCTGCTGGGTGGTCACGGTCCCGGCCGTGTCGGCGTAGAACTTGTTCTCGTGCACGGTGAGCAGCGAGGCGTCGACATGGTTGACGCCGTTCGCGGCGAGCAGCCGGGCGCTCCAGTCCGCGAGCAGAGCCGACTTCTCCTCGTCCGGCACGGAGAACGGATCGATCTCGTACGACGAGATCCACGTCCGGTCGGTGTGCACGGGCTCGTCGGCGAGTTCCACCCGCTCGTCGGAGCCGGCGGCCTTGATGACCTGGGCCGACAGCTTCGCCATGGCCACCGCCTGGGAGGCGACCCGAGCCGCCGCGTCCATGGTCAGATCCACGCCCGAGGCGAAGCCCCAGGTGCCGCCGTGCACCACACGCACCGCGTATCCGAGGTCGGTGGTGTCCGACGACCCGGCGAGCCGGGCGTCCCGCAGCCGCCAGGACGCGCTGCGCACCCGCTCGAACCGGAAGTCCGCATGCTCGGCCCCCAGCGCACGCGCGCGTGCGAGCGCGGCGTCGGCGAGGGCGCGTAGGGGGAGTGCCGTGAAGGCTTGGTCGATGGTATGAGGCACCTGCGTCTCTTCCTGTTGCGATGACAGTTGCGATGACAGCGACCGGCGGTTGCCCCGATCATGTCGCGGCGACCGGGTGGCGGACCACACGTTTGGGGCGCGCCGGACAAGATGTGAAAGCCCTGGCGACTGTAGAAACCCGACAGCGAGTCCCGTAAGCCACTGTCGGTGCCCGATTGTCCGCGGACGGGCCCGGCCCGATAGGTTTTCGAGGAAGCCGCCTGTCCTCCACGTGGTTCGGGCGGATGTGTCAGACCCCTATCGAAAGGGTGATCCGTTGAGCCGCTCGGTTCTCGTCACCGGAGGCAACCGGGGCATCGGCCTCGCCATTGCCCGCGCGTTCGCCGACGCCGGCGACAAGGTCGCGATCACGTACCGCTCGGGCGAGCCGCCGGCCGGCTTCCTCGCGGTCAAGTGCGACATCACCGACACCGAGCAGGTGGAGCAGGCCTACAAGGAGATCGAGGCCCAGCACGGCCCGGTCGAGGTCCTGATCGCCAACGCCGGCATCACCAAGGACCAGCTCCTGATGCGCATGTCCGAGGAGGACTTCACGTCCGTCCTCGACACCAACCTGACCGGCACCTTCCGCGTGGTCAAGCGCGCCAACCGCGGCATGCTGCGCGCCAAGAAGGGCCGCGTCGTCCTGATCTCCTCGGTCGTCGGCCTCTACGGCGGCCCCGGCCAGGCCAACTACGCGGCCTCCAAGGCCGCCCTGGTCGGCTTCGCGCGCTCCCTCGCCCGTGAGCTGGGCTCGCGCAACATCACCTTCAACGTCGTCGCGCCCGGCTTCGTCGACACCGACATGACCAAGGTGCTCACCGACGAGCAGCGCGAGGCCATCGTGAAGCAGGTGCCGCTCGGCCGGTACGCGCAGCCCGAGGAGGTCGCCGCGACGGTGCGGTTCCTCGCCTCGGACGACGCCTCGTACATCACTGGAGCCGTCATCCCCGTTGACGGCGGACTGGGAATGGGTCACTGACAACCATGAGCGGAATTCTCGAGGGCAAGCGCGTCCTGATCACCGGTGTGCTGATGGAGTCCTCCATCGCCTTCCACGCCGCCAAGCAGGCCCAGGAGCAGGGCGCCGAGATCATCCTGACCGCGTTCCCGCGGCCCACGCTGACCGAGCGCATCGCCAAGAAGCTCCCCAAGCCCACCAAGGTCATCGAGCTCGACGTCACCAACGACGAGCACCTGGGCCGCCTCGCCGACCTGGTCGGTGAGGAGCTCGGCGGCCTCGACGGTGTCGTGCACTCCATCGGCTTCGCGCCGCAGGACGCGCTCGGCGGCAACTTCCTCAACACGCCGTTCGAGTCCGTGGCCACCGCCATGCATGTCTCGGCGTACTCCCTGAAGTCGCTGACCACGGCCTGTCTGCCGCTGATGCAGAACGGCGGCTCGGTCGTCGGCCTCACCTTCGACGCGCAGTACGCCTGGCCGCAGTACGACTGGATGGGCCCCGCGAAGGCCGCCCTGGAGGCCACCAGCCGTTACCTCGCCCGTGACCTGGGCAAGCAGAACATCCGCTGCAACCTGATCTCCGCGGGCCCGATCGGTTCCATGGCCGCCAAGTCCATCCCGGGCTTCAGCGAGCTCGCCTCCGTCTGGGACAACCGCTCCCCGCTGGAGTGGGACCTGAAGGACCCCGAGCCGGCGGGCAAGGGCATCGTCGCCCTGCTGAGCGACTGGTTCCCGAAGACCACCGGCGAGATCATCCACGTGGACGGCGGTCTGCACGCCATCGGGGCCTGACCTTCGGTATCTCGTGGACGCCTCGTTCCCCAGGGGGAGCGGGGCGTCCCCCGTTCGGCCCAACCGACCAGGCGACCCGGGCCCCCGACCGCGCACTCTGGACTAAGCGCTCACCATGCGCTTCCCCTCCCCAGCTCGGCCGAGGAGGTCCCCTTGTGCGCCTGTCCAGCAGCCTGGCCTCACTGACCGTGGCCCTCGCCCTCGTGCTGTCCCTGCCCTACGAAGCGGTGCCGCACGCGCGCGTGAAGAGACCCCTCTCGGCGCAGCCCTTCGGCGCCGAGTGCCGTACCAGGACCACCGGCTCCCATGTGACCGCGTACTGCCACAACCCCTATCCGGGGACCGACCGTGTCAGCCTGCACATCGAGTGCGACCAGTGGTGGGACATCGACACCGACGGCGCCCCGGTCGACACCGGGCCGGCGATGACCGTACGGCTCACCGGGCGCTGCTGGGAGAACGTCCGCTCGGTGTGGATCAGCCACCAGCAGCGGTGAACCGTCCCGGACGGCACAGGAACGGATAGCTCGCCGCCTCCCGGCCCGCCGCCTCGGCGTCGCCCGCGCGGACCGCGTCGACCAGGAGCGTGTGGTCCATGTACGTCTCCGGCGTGAGCTCGTCGCCGACGTCCTCGCGCAGCCAGTCCCGCAGCACCTCGCCCAGGTCGGCGTGCATCGCGGTCATCACGTCGTTGTGGGACGCGGAGACGACCGCGAGATGGAAGGTGGCGTCGGCCGCCACGAAGGCCTCCTTGTCGCCGGACCGCCAGGCCTCCTCGCGCCGCACGAGGAGCGCGTCGAGCTGCTTGAGGTCCTTCTCCGTGCGCCGCTCGGCGGCCAGCCTGGCGGCCGCGGACTCCAGCGTGGAGCGCAGCTCGGCGATGTGCCGGGGGTCCGCGTCGGCGAAGCGCCGGTGCATCACCCCCGCCAGCTCGCTGGTCGCCACGACATAGGTGCCCGAGCCCTGGCGGATGTCCAAGAGGCCGTTGTGCGCGAGGGCGCGGACCGCCTCGCGGACCGTGTTGCGGGCGACACCGAGCTGTTCGACGAGTTCGGGCTCCGTCGGAATGCGCGAGCCGACCGGCCACTCGCCGGAGGTGATCTCGTTCCGCAGCGCAGCGATGACCTGCTCGGACAGCGCCGAACGACGGGGATGGCTCAGGGGCATGGCACACCTTCGCACGAGGTGGCCGGGTGCGGCCGACCAAAGGGTGGACAACCAATCATCCTATGATTCTATGATAGGTCTCATGGCGTATGAGGAAACCCGGACGACGAGGTCCACGGCGGTGCGCGGTTCGGCCGTGGACGAGCCCCAGCGACCCGCCACGCGCGCGTGGACGACACGGCTGCTCGTGCTCGGCATCGTGCTGAGCGCGCTCAACCTCCGTCCCGCCATCACCAGCCTCGGCGCGCTCCTCAAGGAGGTCCGCGACGGGCTCGGCATGAGCGGCAGCGTCGCCGGTCTGCTCACCTCCGTGCCCCCGCTCTGCTTCGCCGTGTTCGGCGTCATGGCCCCGCGTCTGGCCCGCCGCTTCGGCCCCGGAGCGGTGGTGTGCGCGGGCATGGTCGCCATCACCGGCGGTCTTCTCCTACGGCCGTACGCGGGCGGCACGGCCGGCTTCCTGGCCGGTACCGCACTCGCCCTGATGGGCATCGCCGTCAGCAACGTCCTGATGCCGGTCATCGTCAAGCGCTGGTTCCCGGACCGGGTCGGCTCCATGACCGGCCTGTACTCGATGGCCCTGGCCCTGGGCACGGCGGCCGCGGCCGCCGTCACGGTGCCCCTGACCGACGCGCTCGGCGACCGCTGGCAGACCGGTCTTGCCGTGTGGGCGGGGCTCGCGGGGGCCGCCGTACTGCCCTGGATTCCGTTCGTACGGGGCCCGGGCGCGTCCTCGGGCCGGGCGGCGGCCCGGGCTGCGGAGCACGCGCGTGTGGCGCAGGCGCCGGCCCGGGAGGCGGCACCGGCCCTGCGGATCACGCGGAGCCGCACCGCCTGGGCCCTGGCCGTCTTCTTCGGGCTCCAGGCCACCGCCGCCTACATCACCATGGGCTGGATGGCGCAGATCTTCCGGGACGCGGGCGTGCCCGCGAGCACGGCCGGGCTGCTGCTCGCCGTCACCATGGTGATGGGCGTGCCGCTGGCCTTCGTCATCCCGCGCGTCGCCACCAGGCTGCCGCACCAGGGCCCGATCGTCCTCGTGCTCGGCGTCTGCGGGCTCGCCGGATACGCCGGCCTCTACCTCGCACCGGCCGGCGGCGCCTGGGCCTGGGCGCTGCTGCTGGGCGTCTCCAACTGCGCCTTCCCGCTCGCCCTGACCATGGTCGGCATGCGGGCCCGCACCGGTGCCGGCGTCGCCCAGCTGTCGGCCTTCGCGCAGAGCACCGGCTATCTGATCTCCATCCCCGGCCCGCTCCTGGTCGGTGTCCTCTACCAGCACAGCGGCGGCTGGGGGCTGCCGATCGCGCTCATGGCCGCGCTGATGCTCCCGCAGATGGTGGTCGGCGTCCTGGCGGGCCGTAACCGCACGGTCGAGGACGAGGCGGCCCGCTGACCCCGGCGGAACCGCCCCGGGCGGGGGGTGCGAGACTTGCCGTATGCCAGTGCTCGATCCGAACCCCCAGAACGGCCAGAAGAAGATGCTGCTCGTCTTCGGCTCGTTCTTCGCCATCTTCGTGATCATCGCCATCGTCGCGACGATCGCCTCGCCGTGACGATCGCCTCGCCGTGACGATCAGCTCTCCGCGACGATCGCCCGCCCGGTGGTGGGGCTAGCCCCCCATCCCCTAGGGGGTGAGTGTCAGGGTCAACTGGGTGGATCTCCGGATGGGTTGAGGGCTTCCGACTCCGTACCTTCGAAGTGTGGCCGCGAGCGGCGGACCACCACCACTCGAAGAGCCATCGGAGGCACCCATGTCCGCCCAGTCGCACACCCGGCCCCACCCGGCGACCACGGGCGGCGTCGGCATCAGGCTGCCCTGGTGGGCCCTCGCCCTGCCCACCCTCGCCTTCGTCGTGCTCCTCGCCCTGATGCTGAACCCGACGGACGCCCAGGCGGCGGCGGGCGACCCGCTGATCACCCACCTCTTCGAGCGAGTCCAGCAGCTCATAGCCCACTGAGCACGGGTTCGGGGCCCGTCTCGGCCCCTGGCCAACTCCCTGCGCCCCGTGGCCTGTTTCATGCGAAGCTGGGTGCCATGAGCGTCGCAGAACCCCGCAGGATCGTCCTCTTCCGGCATGCGAAAGCCGACTGGCCACAGGTGACCGACCATGAGCGCCCCCTCGCCGAGCGGGGCCGAATGGACGCCGCCGTCGCCGGACGCAAGCTGGCCGACAGCGCAGTCCCCCTCGATCTGGCCCTGTGCTCCACCGCGGTCCGGACCCGCGAGACCTGGAAGCTCGCCGTCCACGAGTTGCCCCATCGGCCGAAAACCGTCTATGAGGAGCGGATCTACGAGGCCTCGCCCGGTGAGCTGATCGCGCTGCTCAACGAGACGCCCGACGACGTCCAGAGCCTCATCCTGATCGGCCACAACCCCGGCGTGCAGGGTCTCGCGGACATCCTGGCCGGCACGACGGAGGGTGACGCCCGCGACCGGATGAGCCGCCGGGGCTTCCCGGCCGCCGCCTTCGCCGTGCTCTCCTTCGAGGGCTCCTGGAAGGCCCTGGAGCCGGCCGTGGCCACGCTGGTCGACTACTGGGCGCCGACCGAGTAGACCCCACGACGGACGAGGGGCCCGGCACGCCGTGACAGCGGCGCCGGGCCCCTGTCCTCGCCGGGAGCACTCACTCCTCGTCGTGGGTGTCCGCCGCCTCGACCTCTTCGCGGGTGACGCCCAGCAGATACAGGACCGTGTCCAGGAAGGGCACGTTCACCGCGGTGTGCGCAGCCTCCTGGACGACCGGCTTGGCGTTGAAGGCGACACCGAGGCCGGCCGCGTTGAGCATGTCCAGGTCGTTGGCGCCGTCACCGATGGCCACGGTCTGGGCGAGCGGTACACCCGCCTCGGCGGCGAAGCGGCGCAGCAGCCGCGCCTTGCCCGCTCGGTCCACGATCTCCCCGGTGACCCTGCCCGTGAGCCTGCCGTCGACGATCTCCAGGGTGTTGGCCTGGGCGAAGTCCAGCCCGAGCCGCTCCTTGAGGTCGTCGGTGACCTGGGTGAACCCGCCGGAGACGACGCCCACTTGGTAGCCGAGCCGCTTCAGCGTACGGATCAGCGTGCGCGCGCCGGGCGTCAGCCGCACCTCGCTGCGCACCTTGTCCACCACCGAGGCGTCCAGCCCCTCCAGCAGCGCCACGCGCGCGTGCAGCGACTGCTCGAAGTCCAGCTCCCCGCGCATCGCGGCCGCGGTCACCTCGGCGACCTTGTCCTCGCAGCCGGCGTGCGCTGCGAACATCTCGATGACCTCGTCCTGGATGAGCGTCGAGTCGACGTCCATGACGACGAGCCGCTGCGCCCGCCGGTGCAGCCCCGCGGCGACGACCGCGACATCGACACCCAGTGCCGCGGCGTCCGTCACCAGCGCGGTGCGCAGGGGCTCGGTCTCGACACCGGAGACCGCGAACTCGACGGCCGTGACCGGGTACTTGGCGAGCCGGAAGATACGGTCGATGTTGCCGCCCGCGCCGGCGATCTTCGCGGCGATGCGGGCGGTCGCCTCCGCCGTGAGGGGATGGCCGAGGACGGTGACCAGGGAGCGCCCGAGACCGCGCGGACGGTTGTCGCCGCGGCCGGAGATGATCTCCGCCTGCATCTTCATGGACTCCGCCCAGCTGTGGACGGTGGCGCGCAGGTCGCCCTCGAGCCCGGCCACCGGCGGGGTCACCAGCGCGCACAGGGTGAGGCGGCCACGGGTGACGACCTGCTCGATGTCGACCACGTCGACGGAGTAGGCGGCGAGGGTGTCGAAGAGGCCGGCCGTGATGCCCGGGCGGTCCTTGCCGAAGATCTTGACGAGGAGGGTCGGGGCGTCGGGCGTGACGTCAGAAGTCGGGATCTGCGAAGCGCTCATGGTGTACCCACCGTATCCGGCACCCAGTGCCTACCGCCGCTGCGGTCCGCCTAGCGGACACGGAACAGTGGGTGTCCACCGGATGGCGAGCACCTTACGCACCGGCCACGATTACCCCGGCGGCACCGGCTCACACCATCTCCGTGCCCTCAGCGTCCTCCCTTGGGCCGTCCCGGTGGCGGAGGGGGTGGCGGAGGCGGAGGCGGCTGCCGACGGGGAGGCGGACCCCCGTAGGGCCGCGCCTGGGTGGGGGCGCCGTACATGTCGGTTTTACCGGGGCCGAAGCGGCCGTCGCGGCCGGAACCGGAATCGGAGTCGGGGCCGGAGTCGGCGCCTGGACCGAAGCCGGCGCCCGGGCCGGAGCCCGCGCCCGGACTGGCGCCCCTGTCCGCGTCCCAACCCGGGCGCGGCCCCCTGTCCGTGTCCCAACCCGGGCGCGGCCCCCTGTCCGTGTCCCAACCCGGGCGCGGCCCCCCGTCCCCACCCGTCCCGCCACCCGTGTCCGCGCCGCCCCCACCGCTCGCTCCCCGGGGCCATTCCCGGTCCGGGGGCCGTGCGTCCTCCGGTTGCCTCAGTTCGTCCGGTAGCTGCAGATAGGGATTGGTGGCCGGGTTCGGCGCTCGATACGACGTACTGGGCACGTACGGCCCGGACGCCCCGCCCCCGTAGGCCCCCGGCGCCCCCGTGGGAACGGGTCCCGGATACCCGGCGCCTCCGCCGCCCGCCCCCGCCGACGCCAACGGTGCCGCCCGCCGCCCGGCCGCCCCGGTCGCCCAGGCCACCAGCGCACCCACGGCTCCCGCCCCCGCCCCCCACAGGGCACCGAGCAGCAGAGCCATGCCCAGGTCGCCGTGCAGCTTGATCCCCGCCCCGAACGCGTCGAACCCCAGCACGGACAGCGAGGCGTCCACCGACACCTCGGTCAGCCAGGCCAGCAGCGGCAGGGTCAGCGCCGTGACGACCGCCAGCCGCACGGCACACCGCCCCGCGAAGCCGAGGGCACCGCCCTCTCGTACCCCCGCCGCCCGAGCCGCCACCGGCGTCCGTACCGCCGTCAGCACCCCCGCCAGCAGCATCATCAGTGCCGCCGCCACCCCCAGCAGCCACACCCGTCCGTCCAGGTCGGCCAGGCGCGCCAGCGTCACCGACTGGTCGGTCTTCGCGGTGAGGAGGTCGTCCAGGGGGTTCGGGAGGAGCTTGGTCAGGGCGCCGGTCGCCTTGCCGTCGAAGGGGACGAAGAGGCCGATGGGGATGCCGAGCCAGGTGCCGTTGGGGGCGCCCAGCAGCGCCGCGCCGAAGATGCGCCGGGGATGGGCGTCACTGATCGCCGCGTACGCGCCCGCCGCGAACCCCGCCGCCACGGCCACCAGCAGTACCGTGACGACGGCGGACACCGCGGGCCGGACCACGCGATGGACCGCCTCCCAGCCTCGCGGCAGCGGTGTACGGCGCGAGGCCAGCAGGGCGATGAGGATGATCCCGGCCGACCAGCCGAGGCCCCCGAGCAGGGTCGGCGCCGTGTCGACGCTGAAGCCGACGCCCGCCTTCGCGTTGATCAGATTGCCGAGGTTGTCCGGAAGCAGCCCGCCGATGTCGCCCAGGTCGCCGAGGCCCGGGATCTTGACGCCACCTCCGCCGGGCAGCTTGTCGAGGCCCAGCGAGCCGCCGTCGATGGTGATGACGTCGTGCCCCGCCCACGCCAGCCCGCCCAGCGTCGCCACGAAGACGGCGACCACGGTGCCTGCGCGCGCGAGGAGTTCGGCCGGGGCGATCGCAACTCCGGCCGCGCGCAGGGATCGTAGAAAGAACCAGGAGAGGAGGAGCGCGCCCACCAGGCTCACCCCGAGTGGCGTGATCGTGACCGCCGTATGGGCCTCGGCGCCCTTCAGGCCGAACGCGGAGACATCACCGGAGGGTGTCACCGAACCACCCGCCCCAAGGGCCACCACAGCCGCTGTCATCGGGCCGAGCGAGCCCGCCGAGTCGGCCTCCAGCAGATGCAGACCCAGCGCCGCGACGCCTGCCATCCCTATCAACGCCCAGCTCACGGTGGCGATCGCGGACAGCAGGACGTCGCCCCACGGGACCCTCGCACCGTTCCTCGTGGACTCGACAGCCGACGACGCGCTCATGGCAGACCCCCCGATCCGCGGCGCGGCACATCGCCGCGCATGTCCCCCTCGCGTGGATTACCACTCTCCGGGTCGTTATCAACCCCGTCAACGGAACCGGACGAACCGCCCGTGCGTGGTGTTCACAAGGCCCGACTTTCGGTCAGAGGGGCGGGCCTGAAATAGTTCCCGACGATGTTCGACATCCCTAGACTCCCTGTGTTGGGGGTAACTCGGGGGACTACTCAGTGGGGCATGGAGTGCCGGAACTCGTACTGGAATTGAATGGACGCACCTGGACGCTCGATCCGTCCAGGCCATACACCCTCGGACGTGATCCGCAGGGCGACATCGTGCTCGACGACGCCAGGGTCTCCTGGCGCCACGCCACGATCAGCTGGAGCGGCCGCAGTTGGGTCATCGAGGACAAGGGCTCCACGAACGGCACGTTCGTTCAGGGGCAGCGTGTCCACCAGATGGAGATCGGCCCCGGCTCGGCGGTCCACCTCGGCAACGCGACCGACGGTCCGCGCGTGACCGTCTCCGGCACCGCCGCCGTCGCGGCCCCACAGGCCCAGCCGCAGCAACAGCCGTACGCCGCCCAGGGCGCGGCCCCCGGCTGGGCGCAGCAGGCCCCGCCGCAGCAGCAGGCCACCCCGGCCCAGCAGCAGGCACCGCAGCCCGGCTGGCAGCAGCCGCAGCAGGCCGCCGCGCCGATTCCGCAGCAGCAGGGCCCCGGCGTCGGCGCGGGGGCGCCGCCGGTCTACGGCGACCGCAGCCCGACCACGTTCCACCAGTTCTCCATCGGCCGTGTGATGCGCATCGGCCGTGCCCTGGAGAACGAGCTGGTCGTCTCCGACCTGCAGGTCTCCCGCCACCACGCCGAGTTCCACTCGACGCCCGACGGCCGCATGGAGATCCGTGACCTGGGCTCGCACAACGGCACGTACGTCAACGGCCAGCCGATCGCGAAGGGCGGCTCGGCCCTCCTCGGCCCGACCGACATCGTCGGTGTCGGCCACTCCACGTTCCGGATCGTCGGGGACCATCTGGAGGAGTTCGTCGACACCGGTGAGGTGTCCTTCTCGGCCCGCCATCTGACCGTCACGGTCGACGGCGGCAAGCAGATCCTCAAGGACGTCTCCTTCGGTGTGCCGGAGAAGTCGCTCATCGCGGTCATCGGCCCGTCCGGCTCCGGCAAGTCCACGCTGCTCAAGGCGCTCACCGGCTACCGCCCCGCCAACCAGGGCGACGTCCTCTACGACAACCGCAACCTGTACAAGCAGTTCGCCGAGCTGCGCCAGCGCATCGGTCTGGTCCCGCAGGACGACATCCTGCACAAGGAACTGACGGTCAAGAAGGCCCTCAAGTACGCGGCCAAGCTGCGTTTCCCGGCCGACACCACGGGCGCCGAGCGTGAGGCCCGCATAGACGAGGTGCTGCGCGAGCTGAAGCTCGACGTGCACAAGGAGAAGAAGGTCACCTCCCTCTCCGGCGGACAGCGCAAGCGCGTCTCGGTGGCCCTGGAGCTGCTCACCAAGCCGTCCCTGATCTTCCTGGACGAGCCGACCTCGGGCCTCGACCCGGGCATGGACCGCGATGTCATGCAGCTGCTGCGCGGCCTCGCCGACGACGGCCGTACGGTCCTCGTCGTCACCCACTCCGTCGCCGAGCTGGCGCTGTGCGACAAGCTGCTCGTGATGGCACCGGGCGGCGCGGTCGCCTACTTCGGCCCGCCCGACGAGGCGCTGAACTTCTTCGGCTACGAAACCTGGGCCGATGTCTTCTCCGCCTTCGAGAACTACCGCGACTACGACTGGGCCGGACGCTGGAAGGGCTCGCAGCACTACCAGATCTACGCCGCGGACATCGACGCCGTAGCGCCGCAGAGCGTACAGATGCCTCCGATGCAGGCGATGAAGCCGCCGAAGCCGCAGGGCTGGATGGGCCAGTTCGGCACTCTGGTGCGGCGCTACATCTCCGTGATCGCCTCCGACAAGGGCTTCCTCGCCCTGACGGTGATCCTGCCGCTGGTCCTCGGCTCGGTGAGCCTGCTCATCGACTCGGGCAAGGATCTGCTGGTCAACACGGAGATCAACCCGACTACCCGGCAGCCCGTCCCGAACGGCACGGCCACCACGGTCCTGCTGATCCTCGCGGTCGGCGCCTGCTTCGCCGGCGCCGCGAACTCCGTCCGTGAGCTGATCAAGGAACGGGTCATCTACGAGCGGGAGCGCGCCACCGGCCTCTCCCGCTCCGCCTACCTGATGTCCAAGGTCTTCGTGCTCGGCTTCGTCACGGTGCTGCAGGGCCTGATGGTCGGCCTCATCGGCTTCGCCAGCCGGACGATCCCGAAGGAGGGCCTGATCTTCACCAACCTGCCCCTCATCGAGCTCTGCCTGCCGATCATGGCCCTGGGCTTCACCTCGATGATGTTCGGGCTGATCATCTCCGCGCTGGTGAAGACCTCCGAGAAGACCATGCCGCTGCTGGTGATGTTCGCGATCGTCCAGGTCGTCTTCACCGGCTGCCTCTTCGCCCTGAACGGCGCGATCGGCGTCAACCAGGTCTCGTATCTGATGCCCTCGCGCTGGGCGGTCGCCGCGGCCGGCGCCACGCTGGACTTCAACCGGATCAGCCCGCCCGGCAAGGGCAAGCCCAACGACCCCCTGTGGGAGCACACCGTCGGCGCCTGGAGCCTCGACATGGTCGCCCTGCTGGTCCTCGGTGTGGTCTGCGCCTTCCTCGTGGCCCGCTTCCTGCGCCGCCACGAGCCGGAGGTCATGCGCAAGTAGGTCCGGAACCGGACGGCTCCTGAACAGGACGGCTCCGGAACAGGACGGCTCCTGAAACAGCACGAAGAGCGGCGCCCGGTCAGGGGCGCCGCTCTTCGTCGTTCGCGTGCCGAGGTCCGCGCCGACCTCAGTACGCGCTGTTGACGTTGTCGATCGAGCCGTACCGGTGGGCCGCGTAGTTGGCGGCGGCGGTGATGTTGGCGATCGGGTCGTAGATGTTCCAGGACGTGCCGGCGACGTGGTACGCGGTGAAGGTCGGCTGGATGACCTGCAGCAGGCCCTTCGACGGGACACCGTTGACGGCGTTGATGTCCCAGCCGTTGATCGCGTTCGGGTTGCCCGAGGACTCGCGCATGATGTTGCGGTACAGCCCGTTGTAGGAGCCCGGGATGCCCTTGTTCCTCATGATGTCGAGGGAGTGCTTGATCCAGCCGTCGAGGTTGTTGCCGTAGGTCTTGGTGACGGCCTTCTTGAGGGCGGCGCGCTTCGCGGACCGGCTCGCGGCCTCCTTGGCCTTGCGCGCTGCCTCGGCCCTCTTCTTGGCCGCGGCGGCGGCCTTCCTCTTCGCGGCGGCCTCGGCGGCCGCCTTCGCCTTCGCCTTCGCCTTGGCCCTCGCCGCGGCCGCGGCCTTGGCCTGGGCCTTCGCCTCCGCCGCCTCCGTCTTCAGGCTGTCGGCGGCGAGCCGGTCGGTGACGCTGGCCCTGACGTCCTTGATCTGCTCGGTGCTGTAGGCCACCTGCGCCTTGGAGGCCGCCTCGCTCGTGGTCGTCTCGGCGTTGCTGGGGACCGCGGAGAACGCGAGGGCGGCGGCGCCGAGGGTGGCGACACCCGCGATCCCGATCCTGTGGTGGCGGGTCAACGAGCGACTGAGACGGCGGGCGTTGGTGTTCTTGGGCATGGCAGACGGACCTCTTCGAATAGCGCGGAGGTCGCTCTCTGTCCGGCGGGGGACTCGGGTCCTTCCCGCGCAAACGCCGCGGACCGGAATCCGCGGCGCTGAGCGACGGCAGCCATTCTTAGCGGCCGCAAAATGCGGTGGCAAAGGTGTGACGTACGATCCCCGATAGTGGATCGGGGAAGGGCAAAACGGGGCAGACTGGACTGTCTGCCCCGCTCATCACGTGAGTCTTTATCTCCTACCGACCTTCGTACGTGACCTGCGCCCTATGTGCGGGCTCACATCGACGGCAGGACAGTCTCACCAGCAGTTGCTGAAGCAATGCTCTGCGTGAGGATCCTCCGCCGGGAGCAGGAGATGGACGTCCCCGAACTCGTGCCACAGGTAGAGCCCGCGCAGCGCCGCCTCGTAGGCACGGTCGACCGCCGCCCGCCCGGCCACGGCCTCCAGCATCAGCAGATGCGAGGCCTCCGGCTCGTGCAGCCCGGTCAGCAGCCCGTCCACCACCCGCACCCCGCGCCGCGGGGTCACCACCAGGTCCGTCCACCCCTCACGCGCGCGTACGGCACCGTCGGCGCCCGCGGCCGACTCCACGGCCCGTACGGCGGTCGTCCCTACGGCCACGACCCGCCCCCCACCCGCCTTCACCGCGTTGATCAGCCGCGCCGACGCCTCCGGCACCGAGAACCGCTCCGGATACGGCGGCTCGTGCGCCTCCGCCGAGGCCACCCCGGTGTGCAGCGTGACGGGCGCGAACCCCACGCCCCGGCTCACCAGCTCCGCCACCAGCCGCGCGGTGAAGGGACGTGCCGCGCTCGGCATCTCCGCGCTGCCCGCCCCGTCGGCCGACGGCAGCGCGAACACCGTCTGGTGGACGGACAGCGGCTGGTCCCGCTCCGTATAGGAGTAGCGGATCGGCCGCCCGTGCTCCCGTAGCAGCCCCAGGACCTCCGCCCCGGAGACCCGCGCCCACCACAGCCGCGCTCCGCGCGCGCCCAGCGGCTCCTCCAGGACCAGCCGCACATCGCCCGGCAGCCGCACCTCAGCTCCCGCGGGTCCGCCCGCACGCGCGCGTGTGGTGCCCCTCCCGTCCGGCTCCCGCAGCTCCACCGCCCACCGGCCGTCGTCCCCGCGCGTGGAGAAGTGCACCACCACGCGCGCGTGCCCGACCCGCCCGTCCACGGCGGCGGCCAATGTCATCGACGTGTTGACGACCAGCAGATCCCCGGCCCGCAGCAGCCGGGGCAGCTCCACGAACGCGTGATGCGACACCTCCGTCCCACGCGACACGAGCAGCCGTACGGCATCCCGGTCGAGCCCGGGCCCACGCTGCTCGACCGGGACGCGCGCCGACAACTCCTCCGGCACCTTTCCCCACGCTCGGGCGGGCTCGCGCGGGGGAACCCCCGTCGCCAGCGTCATCGCCCCTGCTCCAGCAGCGACGGAGCCGAGTAGCGCCCGCTCGCCGGCCGCTCGTCCAGCAGCCGAAGGAACGCCGGCACCACGGCGGCGGGCGCGGGCCGCGGATCGTCGTCGTCCGGTACGGCGGCCGCGTACAGGTCCGTCGCCATGTCCCCGGGATCCACCGCCCAGACCCGCAGCCCGGGCTCCTCCTCGCCGAGCACCGCGGTCAGATGGTCCAGGGCCGCCTTGGACGCCCCGTACCCGCCCCAGGTCTCGTAGGCCTCCGCGGCCGCGTCCGAGCTCACGGCGATCACCGCGCCGGCCCGGGAGGCGCGCAGCAGCGGCAGCGCTTCCTGGACGAGGCCCAGCGCGGCCACCACGTTCACCTCCAGCGCCCGCCGCAGCCCCTCCAGAGGCAGCCCCTCCAGTCGCACGAGCGGCTCGGCGCCCAGCGCGCTCGCGTTGTTCACCAGCAGGTCGGCACCGCCCAGCGTCCCGGCCGTCGCCACCAGCCCCGCCCGGTGACCGGCGTCCGTGACATCCCCGGGCAGCGCCCTCACGCGCGTGCCGTGCCTCTCCAGCTCCGCCGCCGTCCGGGCGAGGACCTCAGCGGTTCTGGCGTCGAGCACCAGATCCCAGCCCCGGACGGCCAGCGCCTCGGCCAGCGCCCGTCCCAGCCCCTTCGAGGCACCCGTGATGATCGCTACCGGCATGACGCCCCGTCTCCTCGTCGCCACCGCCTCTCGATGGCCTGCCCTCAACGTAGGAACCGGCCCGCCCGCCCCGCCTCCGACGCGGGCCGCAGAGCACCGGGTCCCTTCGCCCTAAGCCGCCGGTCCGGGGCCCCGGACCTACGCCGACGGCCCTAGGCCCACCGGCCCAGACCGTGCCGCCGGCGGCCCGATCCGCGCTGTCACACCCCGCCGGTACCGTGAGGTCATGAGTCCAGGCCCCCGGTCCGGCCTCGCAGCCGTCAGTGACGCGCTGCTGGCCATGAGCAGGCATCTCGAGGTGCGCGACGTCCTCAAGACGATCGTCGCCTCGGCCCGCGAGCTGCTCGACGCGCAGTACGCCGCGCTCGGCGTCCCCGACGACCACGGCGGCTTCGCCCAGTTCGTGGTCGACGGCGTCGGCCCCGAGCAGTGGGCGGCGATCGGCCCGCTCCCGCGCCAGCACGGCATCCTCGCCGCGATGCTCCAGGAGGCCAAGGTCGAGCGCCTCGCCGATGTGCGCAAGGACCCCCGCTTCGAGGGCTGGCCGTCCGCCCACCCCGACATGTCCGACTTCCTGGGCCTGCCGATCAGGGACGGCGACGAGGTCATCGGCGCTCTGTTCCTGGCCAACAAGAACTGCGAGAAACCGCAGGGAGGCTGCGGCTTCACCGAGGAGGACGAGGACCTGCTCGGCATCCTCGCCCAGCACGCCGCCATCGCCCTCACCAACGCCCGCCTGTACGAGCGCAGCCGCGAGCTGACCATCGCCGAGGAGCGCTCCCGCCTGGCGCACGAACTGCACGACGCGGTCAGCCAGAAGCTGTTCTCCCTGCGCCTGACCGCCCAGGCCGCCGCCGCCCTCGTCGACCGCGACCCGTCCCGCGCCAAGGGCGAACTCCAGCAGGTGGCCGCGCTCGCCGCCGAGGCCGCCGACGAACTGCGCGCCGCCGTCGTGGAGTTGCGCCCCGCGGCCCTCGACGAGGACGGTCTGGTCAACACCCTGCGCACCCAGATCCAGGTCCTCGACCGTGCCCACAGCGCGCGCGTGTCCTTCGACAGCCGCGCCGTGCGCGCCCTGCCCTCCGCCCAGGAGGAGGCCGTCCTGCGGGTCGCCCAGGAGGCCCTGCACAACGCCCTGCGGCACTCCGGTGCCGCACATGTGGACGTGACCCTGGCCCGGCGCGGCACCGGAGCGCTCCTGCGGGTGACGGACGACGGCAACGGCTTCGACCCGCAGTCGATACGGCGCGCCGGACGCCACCTCGGCCTGGTGTCCATGCGCGACCGCGCGAGCGGGGTCGGCGGCAGACTGACCGTGGAATCGGCGCCCGGAAAGGGCACCACGATCGAGATGGAGGTCCCCGGTGGCTGACGCAATCAAGGTGCTGCTCGTCGACGACCACCAGGTGGTCCGCCGCGGCCTGCGCACCTTCCTGGAGGTGCAGGACGACATCGAGGTCGTGGGCGAGGCCGCCGACGGCGCCGAAGGAGTCGCCCGCGCCGAGGAGTTGAAGCCCGACGTGGTCCTCATGGACGTCAAGATGCCGGGCATGGACGGCGTCGACGCCCTCCGCAAGCTCCGCGAACTCGCCAACCCCGCGCGCGTGCTGATCGTCACCAGCTTCACCGAACAGCGCACGGTCGTCCCGGCCCTGCGCGCCGGTGCCGCCGGCTACGTCTACAAGGACGTGGACCCCGACGCGCTCGCCGGCGCCATCCGCTCGGTGCACGCCGGACACATCCTGCTGCAACCCGAGGTCGCGGGCGCCCTGTTGTCCCAGGAGGAGGCCAACTCGGGTCAGGGCAGAGCCGGTTCGCTCACCGAGCGGGAGCGCGAGGTACTGGGTCTGATAGCGGACGGCCGCTCCAACCGTGAGATCGCCCGAGCCCTCGTCCTGTCCGAGAAGACCGTCAAGACCCACGTCTCGAACATCCTGATGAAACTCGACCTCGCGGACCGCACCCAGGCGGCGCTCTGGGCCGTACGACACGGCGTGACCGGCTGAAACGCGCCGTTCGCACCGGTGCGGCCCGGCAATTCGGAGAGTTCCGTTCCGGGATGAGATTCATACCGTCGTGGGAATGTCCCCCGGATGGCGCAACCTCCGCGGACCCGCGCCGTTCTCCAGTGCGTGCTGCGGCGACTGCCGCGGCAATCGCTAGGAGGGCTCAGAAGTGAAGAACCTGAAGAAGGCAGCGGCCGTGACGATGGTGGCCGGCGGTCTGATCGCCGCCGGAGCCGGGATGGCCTCCGCCACCAGCGGCTCGCACGCCGACGGCCAGGCCGTGGGCTCGCCCGGCGTGGTCTCGGGCAACCTCGTTCAGGCCCCGGTGCACATCCCGGTCAACGCGGTCGGCAACAGCGTGAACGTCATCGGCGTGCTGAACCCGGCCTTCGGCAACCTGGGGATCAACCACTGACGTCCACCCCTCGGCGGTCAGTGACCTCCGGCCTCCCGGGCTCGCTCGCCCGGGAGGCCGGTCTGCTTTTCGTCCGACTGCACCGAACGGGGAGTTGAGGCCGACGACCCGTGCCGTTCCCCTTTCCTCCCCCGTTGATCAGCGCACGACCCGCGGCCGGGTCGCGGATTCGCACACGCAGGAGGAACGCTTCTCATGAACATCGCCAAGAAGGCTGCCGTGGCCCTCACCGTCGCCGGTATCGCCACGGGTGCCGCTGCCGGCGCCGCCGTCGCCAGCTCGGACGCCGACGGCGCGGCCGTGAAGTCGCCGGGCGTCGGCTCGGGCAACCTCGTCCAGGTCCCGGTCCACGTCCCCGTCAACGTCGTCGGCAACTCCGTCGACGTCATCGGCCTCCTGAACCCCGCCTTCGGCAACAAGGCCGCGAACAGCTGAGACCTGGCACAGAGAAGAGCCCCGCAGGTCGACGACGACTGGCGGGGCTCTTCTCTGTGCCGGGTTCGTGCACTTCAGCCCGTCCGGGGGTGCCCCCACGCCGGCACAAGCCCACCGACGCTCACCGAACCCACCGCTCCCGCTCCTCCACAACGGAGTTGTACGCGGCGACCTGCGCCCGCCGAGCCGTACGCTCCACCGGCCGCAACGCGGCGGCCCGCGCCCCCATCTCCCCGGCGCTCACCGCGCCCCCCTGCCCGTTCCCCTCGGCGAGGGACACCAGCAGCCCCACCCGCTGCGCCAGCTCCAACACCCGTACCGCACGCGGCGGATAGCCCGGCGCCAGCACCTCCCGGCCCCGCTCCGCCCGCGCCCGGTACGCGTCGATCGCCGCCTCGGCCACCGGCCCCGAGCCGGCCACATCGAGCCGGGACAACACCTCGGTCGCCTCCCGCAGCGCCTCCGCCAGCTCACGCTCCGCCTCGCCGAGCGACGGCACATCGGCCGGCGGTGCCTCCCGCACCGGCAGACAGTGCCAGACGACCTCGACATGCACATCACCCTCGGGCCCGGCCTCGTACACCTCCGGGACCAGCCCGAGCGCCGCGCCGTGACAGACGACCGCCTCCTCTGCATCCAGCGCCCGCGCGTTGAACTCCGGCGGTCCGCTCAGCCCCAGCGGATGCCCGGGAGCCGGCAGCGCGACCCGGAGCGCGGTCACCCCGAGCGCCCGCAGACGCCCCAGCGCCAGCGTGAGCCCGACCGGCCCCGACTCACCGGGCAGCCCCTCCACCCGGTGCACGGCGTCGCCCCCGACGATCGCGAGTACGGCGTCATCGGGAGAGACAAGTCCGGCCAAAAGGGCGTTTCCCCAAGCGGCAAGGCGTCCTGAACGCGGTTCCGAGAGCATGCCTCCACCCTAAGGACCGGACCGATGGAATGGAGCGGCCGACCGGTGGCGTAGATTTCTTCGAGGGCTGCGCCCAAAAGCGCACGCGACAGCCGAGACGCCGACCCGAGACCGGTCACACTGCAAGGGGAGACAACGCGCTCATGAGCGATGTTCTGGAGCTTCAGGACGTATCCGTGGTCCGGGAGGGCCGGGCTCTGGTGGACCAGGTCTCCTGGTCGGTCAAGGAGGGCGAGCGCTGGGTCATCCTCGGCCCCAACGGCGCCGGCAAGACCACCCTCCTGAACGTCGCCTCCAGCTACCTCTACCCCAGCAAGGGCACCGCCACCATCCTCGGCGAGACCCTCGGCAAGGTCGACGTCTTCGAACTGCGCCCCCGTATCGGCATGGCCGGCATCGCCATGGCCGACAAGCTCCCCAAGCGCCAGACCGTCCTGGAGACCGTCCTCACCGCCGCCTACGGCATGACGGCCACCTGGCAGGAGGAGTACGACGAGGTCGACGAGCGGCGCGCCCGCGCCTTCCTCGACCGCCTCGGCATGACCGAGTACAGCGACCGGAAGTTCGGCACCCTCTCCGAGGGCGAGCGCAAGCGCACCCTCATCGCCCGCGCCCTGATGACCGACCCCGAGCTGCTCCTCCTCGACGAGCCCGCCGCCGGCCTCGACCTCGGCGGCCGCGAGGACCTGGTCCGCCGCCTCGGCCGGCTCGCCCGCGACCCCATCGCCCCCTCGATGCTGATGGTCACCCACCACGTCGAGGAGATCGCCCCCGGCTTCACCCACGTCCTGATGATCCGCCAGGGCAAGGTCCTCACCGCCGGCCCGCTGGAGCTCGAACTCACCTCCCGCAACCTCTCCCTCTGCTTCGGACTCCCGCTCGTCGTCGAACAGTCCGGCGACCGCTGGACCGCCCGGGGTCTGCCGCTGACCTGAGGCCTTTGCGCCCTGTCGGTAGCGGGACTTGCGGTCATACCATGACCATGTGAACGACATCGACGCATGGGTGTGGTGGCTCGTCGGCGCGGCCGCGCTCGGAATCCCGCTCGTCGTGACCGCGATGCCCGAGTTCGGCATGCTCGCGGTGGGCGCCGTGGCCGCCGCCGTCTTCGCCGGACTGGGCTTCGGCACCGTCGTCCAGGTCCTCACCTTCGTCGTCGTCTCCGTCGCCCTGATCGCCGTCGTACGGCCCATCGCGGTCCGTCACGCGGCACAACGACCCCAACTCGCCACGGGAGTAGACGCGTTGAAGGGCAAACAAGCCGTCGTCCTGGAGCGCGTCGACAGCTCCGGTGGCCGGATCAAGCTGGCCGGAGAAGTCTGGTCGGCCCGCGCACTCGACACCGAACGCGCCTACGAAGTAGGGCAGGAAGTGGATGTCGTGGAGATCGAGGGAGCGACCGCGATCGTCATCTGACCTCGCACGACTCAACTGATACGAACAGCCCACGAGTTGCACGACGGTCTGTCAGACTCGACCAGCAAGATCTTCAACAACCATAAGATCTTCCGAGAGCGCCGAGGCGGAGAAGGGTACGGGGAACGACGATGGAACCGGTCATCATCGTCCTGATCATTCTGGTGGTGTTGGTCTTCATCGCCCTGATCAGGACCATCCAAGTCATCCCGCAGGCCAGCGCCGCCATCGTGGAGCGCTTCGGCCGCTACACGCGGACGCTGAACGCGGGTCTCAACATCGTGGTCCCGTTCATAGACACCATCCGCAACCGCATCGACCTGCGTGAACAGGTCGTACCGTTCCCGCCGCAGCCGGTGATCACCCAGGACAACCTGGTGGTCAACATCGACACGGTCATCTACTACCAGGTGACCGACGCGCGGGCCGCGACCTACGAGGTCGCCAGCTACATCCAGGCCATCGAACAGCTCACCGTCACCACGCTCCGCAACATCATCGGTGGCATGGACCTGGAGCGCACCCTGACCTCCCGCGAGGAGATCAACGCGGCCCTGCGCGGAGTCCTCGACGAGGCCACCGGCAAGTGGGGCATCCGCGTCAACCGCGTCGAGCTCAAGGCCATCGAACCGCCCACCTCCATCCAGGACTCGATGGAGAAGCAGATGCGCGCCGACCGGGACAAGCGCGCCGCGATCCTCACCGCGGAGGGTACGCGCCAGGCCGCCATCCTCACCGCCGAGGGCGAGAAGCAGTCCCAGATCCTGCGCGCCGAAGGTGAGGCCAAGGCCGCGGCCCTGCGAGCGGAGGGCGAGGCCCAGGCGGTCCGCACGGTCTTCGAGGCCATCCACGCGGGCGACCCGGACCAGAAGCTCCTCTCCTACCAGTACCTCCAGATGCTCCCGAAGATCGCCGAGGGCGACGCCAACAAGCTCTGGATCGTCCCCAGTGAAATCGGCGACGCCCTCAAGGGCCTCTCCGGCGCCATGGGCAACCTCCCCTTCGGCGGCGGCAATTCAGGAGGCGGCGGCTCCGAGAAGCAGACCGAACGCCGAGAGAGGCCGTCGATCGACTGACATTCGTCCTGCTACGACATCAGCCCGCAGACCCGCCCGCCCCGCTCTAGGCTCGTCGGCCGGAGGAGGGTCGGCCGGGGAGGGCTGTGATGGAGGCGGTTCC
>NZ_JBEXCS010000019.1:0-116220 GCF_040605395.1 Streptomyces sp. NPDC005648
GGTTACATTCCGAACCCGGAAGCTAAGCCTTACAGCGCCGATGGTACTGCAGGGGGGACCCTGTGGGAGAGTAGGACGCCGC
Organism: Streptomyces sp. NPDC005648; assembly: GCF_040605395.1. Classification (NCBI taxonomy): domain Bacteria; kingdom Bacillati; phylum Actinomycetota; class Actinomycetes; order Kitasatosporales; family Streptomycetaceae; genus Streptomyces; species Streptomyces sp. NPDC005648. Next base: position 83 of record NZ_JBEXCS010000019.1, read on the forward strand.
CGAACAATCATTGCGAAAACCCCCGGCCGGGGATACCGGTCGGGGGTTTTCTGCGTTTTAAGGGAGTGCGCTCAGGGGCCGCGTTGAAAGCCCCCTCGGGCCGCCTGATTACAGGCGGCCCGCCGTCTTGAGTGCCAGATAGGCGTCCGCCAGCGCCGGCGCCAGTTCGTCCGGGGTCTCGTCGACGACCGTAACCCCGTGTCGGCGGAGTTGATCCGCTGTGCGATGGCGTTCGTTCTGGGCCTGAGCGGCTGCCGCGGCCTCGTACACCGCGTCCGCGTTGCCGCGAGCGGTGGCCATGCGGGCGATGTAAGGGTCCGCCACCGAGGCCACGAGCACTGTGTGGCGCTGGGTGAGTTGGGAGAGGACGGGCAGCAGGCCTTCCTCCACAGGTGCCGCGTCGAGGCTGGTGAGCAGGACGATCAGGGAGCGGCGTGGTGCCGTACGGAGGGCTGTGGCTGTCAGGCCTCGGGCGTCCAGTTCCACCAGTTCGGGTTCGAGTGTTGCCATCGCGTTGACCAGGGAGGGGAGTACGTCGCGTGCGGTTCGGCCCTGGACCAGGGCGCGGACGCGGCGGTCGTATGCGAGAAGGTCCACGCGGTCGCCGGCGCGGGAAGCGAGGGCGGCCAGGAGCAGGGCCGCGTCCATGGAGGCGTCGAGGCGGGGCGCGTCGCCCACACGGCCTGCCGCGGTGCGCCCGGTGTCGAGGATGACGAGGATGTGACGGTCGCGTTCGGGACGCCAGGTGCGTACGGCGACGGCGGACTGGCGTGCGGTTGCCCGCCAGTCGATGGAGCGGGTGTCGTCCCCAGGGACGTACTCGCGCAGGCTGTCGAATTCTGTGCCCTCGCCGCGGATGAGGACGCTGGTGCGGCCGTCGAGTTCGCGCAGGCGGGCCAGTTTGGAGGGCAGGTGCTTGCGGCTGGTGAAGGGCGGCAGGACGCGGACCGTCCAGGGGACTCTGTGGGTGCCTTGGCGGGTGAACAGGCCGAGGGGGCCGTAGGAGCGGATCGTCACTCGGTCTGCCTGGCGGTCGCCTCGTCGGGTGGGGCGTAGGCGGGTGGTGAGGCGTCGGCGTTCGCCCGCGGGGACCGTGAGGTGGTGGCGTGAGGCTTCCACTTCCGTGCCGGGATGCCAGCTGCTGGGTGGCCAGGCGTCACGCAGACGGGCGCGGAGGGGGCGGCCCGACGGGTTGGTGACCGTGAGGATGACGTCGGCGGATTCGCCCAGGCGTACGGAGGTGTCGCCGGAGCGGGTCAGGCCGAGGCGTCGTACGGGAGCCGCGAGGGCGAAGTCGCAGGCGCAGGCCACGGCCAGGGGGGCGTTCACGGCGAGGATGCCCGTCCAGCCCGGGTCCCAGATACCGACGGGGAGGGAGCCGAGGGCCGCGAGGAGTGCGGCGCGTCCGGTGAGGGCCATCAGCGGGGGACGGGGACGTGGGCGAGGATCGCGTTGATGACGGAGTCGGCCGTCACGCCTTCCATTTCCGCCTCCGGGCGCAGCTGTACGCGGTGGCGGAGGGCGGGGAGGGCCAGGGCCTTGACGTCGTCGGGGATGACGTAGTCGCGGCCGGTGAGCCATGCCCACGCGCGTGAGGTGGCCAGGAGGGCTGTCGCGCCGCGCGGGGAGACGCCCAGGGTGAGGGACGGGGATTCGCGGGTGGCGCGGCAGATGTCGACGACGTAGGCCGTGATCTCGGGGGAGACCGTTGTCTTGGCGACTGCCGCGCGGGCCGCTTCGAGATCGGCGGGGCCCGCGACCGGGCGTACGCCGGCGGCGTGCAGGTCGCGAGGGTTGAAGCCTTCGGCGTGTCGGGTGAGGACGTCGATCTCGTCCTGCCGGGAGGGCAGAGGGATCGTCAGTTTGAGGAGGAAGCGGTCGAGTTGGGCTTCGGGGAGGGGGTACGTGCCCTCGTACTCGACCGGGTTCTGGGTCGCGGCGACCAGGAAGGGGTCGGGGAGGGCGCGGGGGGTGCCGTCGACCGTGACCTGGCGCTCCTCCATCGCTTCCAGGAGGGACGACTGGGTCTTCGGCGGGGTGCGGTTGATCTCGTCCGCGAGGAGGAGGTTGGTGAAGACCGGGCCGGGCTGGAAGCGGAACTCGGCGGTGCGGGTGTCGTAGACGAGGGAGCCCGTCACATCGCTCGGCATGAGGTCGGGGGTGAACTGGACGCGCTTGGTCTCCAGTTCGAGTGCGGATGCGAGGGCGCGGACGAGCAACGTTTTGGCGACCCCAGGGACTCCTTCCAGTAGTACGTGTCCGCGGCAGAGGAGGGCGACGACGAGGCCGGTCACGGCGGGGTCCTGGCCGACCACGGCTTTGGCGATCTCGGCGCGCAGGGCCTCCAGCGAGGCCCGGGCCTTGCCCGGGTCCCCGGTGTACCCGGCGTTGTCAGTGGTCGGGTCCATCATGGACGGCGTACCTCTCTTTCGAGGGCGTCGAGTTGGTCGGCGAGGCTGATGAGGGCCGCGTCGTCGCCGGGCGGCGGGCCGAAGAGGAGGGGTTGCAGGGCCTGGCCGTCGCCGTGGAGGTGGGCGGACAGGGCGGGGAGCAGGGCCTCGGGCGCGTGCGCCTGGGCTACGGGGACGCCTACGAGGGGGGCGAGGCGGGTGCGGGTGGTGGAGCGAAGAGCGGCGGCGGCGCGGTCGCGGGCGTTGGCCTTGCGGTAGAGGCGGGCGCGGCCTTCGACGGCTTCGGAGGCGCGGATCGCGACGGGGAGTCTTTCGGGCACGAGGGGGCCGAGTCGGCGTGCCCGCCAGAGGGCGGCGAGGGCCGCCGCGATGAAGAGCTGCAGCGTGCCCCAGCGCCAGCCGGACGGCAGCAGTTCGAAGAAGCCCTTCTTGCCGCTCGTGTCGGCGGCCGAGGAGTCGGAGAGCGAGGGGAGGTACCAGACCAGATGGGGGCGGGAGCCGAGGAGTTGGAGGGCGAGCGAGGCGTTGCCCTGCTTGTCGAGGCGCTTGTTGAAGAGGATGTCCGGCGCGCCGAGGACGATCGTGTCGCCGTCCCCGGAGGTCTCGGGGATGCGCAGCAGGGTGGCCAGGCGTTCGCTCGGGTAGCACTTGTCGGCGTCGAGGTGGGTGGTGGTGTAGCGGATGCCGCCGGTGTCCGCGGTCCCGGCGCGCCGGGCGGCTGGCAGTGCGCAGTCGGGGGCGAGGGTCGAGTCGAAGCTGGTGGCGGGGTCCGCGGTGACTCCGGGGGCGAGCTTCTCGACGGAGGAGCTGCCGGGGGCGACGAGGACGGTACGGCCCCCGGAGCGGGCGGTCGCCGTGTGCAGGCTGGACTGTTGACGGTCCGTCAACAGGTCTGGGACGGCGACCAGGAGAGTGGTGTCCGGGGCGGCCGCGGCGCGTGCCTCGCCGAGGGTGGTGACCACACGTGTGGACACGCCCCGGTCGGCGAGGAGCTCCGCGACGGCACGGCTGCCGTAGGGGTCGACGGAGCGCGGATCGAGTTCGCCGTGCCGGGTGTCCGAGCGGACCACCGCGATGGCGACGGCTGCCACCAGGAGGAGCACGAGAGCGAGGGCGATGCCGCGCGCGCGGGTCCACAGCTGGCGGGCGGTGGGCGAGGCCGAGGTGGACGGGAGCGTGGCCTCGGTGGTCATTCGGCGGCTCCCTGGCGGGCGGCGCGGGCCGTGCTGGGGGTGCTGTCCGCGAGTTGGGGCTTGGCCCGTTCCACGTCGCGGTCGAGTTCGGCGATGCGGTGGTACGACATCTCGCTCGCCCTGCGGCCGCCGTATGTGACGTCGTCGAAGTCCCGGGCGGCGGTGCGCAGTCGGTCCGTGTGGGAAGGCAGGGCGCGGCCGGCGTCCGCGGCCGCCTCGTCGGCGGTGCGGCCGGGGCGGACGTCGAGGAGCGCGCGTTCCTCCAGGGAGCGGACGATGGCGCGCATCCGTTCCTGGACGGCCTGGTTCCAGTGGCCCTGGGCGGCGTGTGCCTCGGCGGCGGCCCGGTGTTCCGCCGCGCTGCGAGGGCGGTCGTCGAACAGGGCGGCTGAGGAGACGGGTTGGCGGCGCGGGGAGCCCAGGCGCCACCACAGGGCGCCCAGGACGGCGAGGACCGCGACGAGGACGACCACCAGGCCGACCGTGCCTCCGGGGGTCGCGGAAGCCGCGGAGCTGAACAGCTTGTCGATCCAGTCCCAGAACGCGTTGAGAGCGCGCTGGAACCAACTGGGGTCGTTCTCGTGGTACATGCGCTTGGACAGCTCGCGCCGGGCGGCCTCCCGCGCGGGATCGCGCGGGATGGTCACCGGCGGTTCGTCGCCGGAGCGCGCCGTCGACAGTGCGGATGGGCCGTCGGCGCGCAGCAGGGCCCGTACGGCCGATTCGGTGGCGCGCGGGAGCGCCGGCACCGCTGTGAGAACTCCCCCCGTCGGACTCACGGCATCAGCCTCCGGAGCCGGTGTCGCTGCCGTAGCCCTGGACACCGGCGGCGCGGGCCAGGTCGAGGTCGAGGGCCTCGCGGCGGATGCGCTGGTCGATGTAGAGGAGCACGGTCACGCCGGCGGTGATCGGGAACGTGATCATGGAGCCGATCACCGAGCCGATGCCGCTGATGATGAGGAAGGCCCAGCCGACGTCGCCGCTCTCGGTGTTGAAGAGGCCGACGATGCCGTCGCCGCCGACCGCGGCGGCGATGAAGGTGAACGGGATCACGACGATGGACGCGACGATGTTCGCGATGACCGCGGCGAGCAGCTGGATGCCGAAGACCCTCCACCAGGAGCCGCGGACCAGCTTCGCGGAGCGGCTCATGGACTTGGTGATGCCCTGTTTCTCCAGCATCAGCGCGGGCGAGGCGAGGGAGAAGCGGACCATCAGCCATACGGCGAAGACGCCCGCGGCGGCACCTCCGAGGACACCGAGGGCGACTCCCCCCGTGGTGCTGCCGAAGACGCCCACCAGGATGCCGGGCGTCGCGCCGGCGAGGATGATCGCGGCGGCGATGAGCGGCAGCAGGCAGATCAGACCGAACAGCTTCAGGACCTGGGGGCGAGCGTCGCGCCAGGCCTCGCCCGCGGTGACCGGCTTGCCCAGGACGGCACGGCTGGTGACCGTGGTCAGCAGGGCGGTCGCGGCGACGCTGGCGATCAGTGTGATCAGGGCGACGGCACCCGAGCCGGCCATGACCTCGCCGAGGGCGCGGGTCACGTCGTCGAGGGAGGCGCTCGGGTCACCGAGGGCCGCGGTGCCGGTGTCGTTGAGGACGAGGCCCTGGAGCAGGACGACCAGAACCTGGGTGATCACGGCGACGGTCAGCGAGATGCCGAGGACCGTGCGCCAGTAGGTGCGCATGGTGGAGACCGCGCCGTCGAGGATCTCGCCGACGCCGAGGGGGCGCAGCGGGATCACGCCGGGCTTGGCCGCGGGCGGGGGGCCGCCCCAGGCGCCGCCACCCCAACCGCCGTAGGGACCGGGAGCGCCGTAACCGCCGGGTCCGCCCGGGCCGCCGTAGCCGCCGCCGGGGGGTCGGCCGCCCCAGCCGGGGCCGGGCGGTGGTGGGGGCGGTGGGGCCTGGCCGGGACTGGCGGGGCCGGTGGGCGCGGACCACTGGCCGGGCGCCGGCTGCTCCTTGGACCACTTCACGCCTGGGCCCTGCGGGTCGGTACCCGACTGGTTCGGCTGGTCGGCGGGCTCCGTGGTGCTCGGGCGGTCGGTGGGCTCGGCGGGGCCGGACGCGCCGGGCTCCTGCCCGTCGGACGGGGCAGATCCGGGCGAGGCCCAGCCCGGAGTGTCTTTCATCGTCGCTCCTTCACGGTGCCCGTCCGCGGTCGCGGCGGCAGGTTGGCAGCCATCGTGCCATGGGGTGGTCGCCCCGGTACCGGCCGCGGTATGGGCTGCGCACCTTCAATTGTCCGCGGAATAACGGGCAGACTGATCTCATGGCTGATCAGCACGCGCAATCCGGCGAGGACAGCAGGCCGACCGAGGTACCGGCGATCCGTTGGGAGGAGCCGCCCGAAGGTCCCGTACTGGTGCTTCTCGACCAGACGAGGCTGCCGGCCGAGGAGGTCGAACTGGTCTGTACGGACGCACCCGCGCTGGTGGAGGCGATCCGTTCGCTCGCCGTGCGCGGGGCACCGCTGCTCGGGATCGCGGGGGCGTACGGGGTCGCGCTCGCCGCCGCGCGCGGCTTCGACGTGGACGACGCCGCGGCGGCCCTGGCGGGCGCCCGTCCTACGGCGGTGAACCTTGCCGTCGGGGTGCGCAGGGCGCAGTCCGCCTACCGGGCCGCGTTCGCCAAGGGGGGCGGCGCGGTGCAGGCCGCGGCGGCTGCTCTGGCCGCCGCGCGGGCGCTGCACGAGGAAGACGCCGAGGCCAGTGCTCGGATGGCCGAGCGGGGGCTGGCGCTTCTGGACGAGTTGCTGCCCGGCGGTGGGTATCGGGTTCTGACGCACTGCAATACCGGTGCGCTGGTGTCGGGAGGGGAGGGGACGGCGTTCGCCGTGGCGCTCGCGGCGCATCGGAGCGGGCAGCTCCGGCGGCTCTGGGTGGACGAGACGCGTCCGTTGCTGCAGGGTGCCCGCCTCACGGCCTATGAGGCGGCGCGCAACGCGATGGCGTACACGCTGCTCACGGACAACGCGGCGGGCTCGCTCTTCGCGGCCGGTGAGGTGGACGCGGTGCTGATCGGGGCGGACCGGATCGCGGCCGACGGTTCGGTGGCGAACAAGGTGGGGAGCTATCCGCTCGCGGTGCTCGCGCGGTACCACCACGTGCCTTTCATCGTGGTGGCACCGCTGACGACGGTGGACCCCGACACCCCCGACGGGGCGTCCATCGAGGTCGAGCAGCGTCCCGGACATGAGGTGACCGAGGTCACGGCGCCTCAGGTGCCCGTGGTGGGAGCGGAAATGGGCGGCGGGGTACCGGTGGCTCCTCTGGGGACCCAGGCGTACAACCCGGCGTTCGATGTGACTCCGCCCGAGCTGGTGACCGCGATCGTCACGGAGGAGGGTGTCGTCTCGCCCGTGACCGCGGAGGCGCTCGCCGAGCTGTACGCCAAGTCCCGCCGGGTGGCGGCCGGTTGACGGGAGCTCGTGGGGGCGCCGGCCGGCCGGTGCTGGGCGGACCGTGTCGTCGGTGGCGGTCCGTGGACGGTTCCGTGCGAACACGACGAGGCGCAGCACCGCGAACCGGGCGACGCCGGCGAGTGCGGAGGCGAACAGGTAGACGGCCTGTTCCAGTGCCGCACCGGGCGCCGTGGCCAGTTGGTGCAGGGTCAGCATCGCGGCGCAGGTCGCCGCGTACGCGGCGACCGCGGACCCGGCCGACTGCGCGTGCTGACGCCAGGTCGCGTGGCCGCCCGCGCCGAAGGTGAAGCGGGCGTGCAGGTCGGTGGCGAGGAGCGTGGAGGCCACGGTGATCAGAGCGTTGGCCAGACCCCAGGGGATCCAGGAGGCGAGGGCCGCCACGGCGAAGCTGGAGACGACCCCCACTCCGCCGCCGCAGAGCACGAAGCGGGCGAAAGCGGCGAAGGCGCCGGGCCCTGCCTGCTGACGTTTCTCCGCCGACTCCATGATCAGGCCCCCCATTGACCCCCGCTTGTTTCTGATGGCGGAAACGCTACGTTGCGTTCATTGGTGAGGCAACTGATTTATTGCTGACTTCCAGTATTCGTGCACTTCAAGCCGTATAAATCGTTGCAATCGGATCTCGGATAACGCAATGATCGTGATCGAGGTCGTTGCAATTGAGTGAAGGTTAACGCACCGGGGCGGTGATCTGTGGTGTCAGGTGATCGACAACTTCGCCGACCTTCAGGTCGGTGGCCCCCTACTCTGGGTAGCTGGGGCAGACAGTGACGCCTCCGTACGACTATCGTCACGGCCCAGTGACGCTGCTCACCTGCACCTTCGCCACCGTTATGAGAATGGGATGATGTCGTTTATGAAGGGACGAGTCCTTGTCGTCGACGACGACACCGCACTGGCCGAGATGCTCGGCATCGTGCTGCGTGGTGAAGGTTTTGAGCCGTCTTTCGTAGCCGACGGGGACAAGGCGCTGGCCGCGTTTCGGGAGGCCAAGCCTGATCTCGTACTGCTCGATCTGATGCTTCCGGGGCGGGACGGCATCGAGGTGTGCCGGCTGATCAGGGCCGAGTCCGGTGTGCCGATCGTGATGCTCACGGCCAAGAGCGACACCGTCGACGTGGTGGTCGGGCTGGAGTCCGGGGCCGACGACTACATCGTGAAGCCGTTCAAGCCGAAGGAGCTCGTCGCGCGGATCCGGGCGCGGCTGAGGCGGTCGGAGGAGCCGGCGCCCGAGCAGCTCGCCATCGGTGACCTGGTCATCGACGTGGCGGGGCACTCCGTGAAGCGGGAGGGGCAGTCAATCGCCCTGACGCCGCTGGAGTTCGATCTGCTGGTGGCCCTCGCCCGCAAGCCGTGGCAGGTGTTCACGCGTGAGGTGCTCCTCGAGCAGGTCTGGGGCTACCGGCACGCCGCCGACACCCGGCTTGTGAATGTTCACGTGCAGCGGCTTCGTTCCAAGGTCGAGAAGGACCCCGAGCGCCCGGAGATCGTGGTGACCGTCCGGGGCGTGGGATACAAGGCGGGACCCAGCTGAGATGACCGGTGACAGTGCCGCTTCGGCGAACGGGTCGGCGGGGGCCCGTGCGGGGCGGCCTGTCGACCGGAAGACGGCGGGCTCCCGCTGGGGGCGCCTGCTGGAGGGCGGGCTGCTGCAGGGCGGAGTCCAGGGCAGCCCGGTGCTCCGGTTGTTCATGCGGTGGATACGACGGCCCGTGCTGCCCGTCATGCGGCTGTGGCGGCGGAACATCCAGCTGAAGGTCGTCGTCACGACCCTGCTGATGTCCCTGGGCGTCGTGCTGCTGCTCGGCTTCGTCGTCATCGGGCAGGTCCGCAACGGTCTGCTGGACGCCAAGGTGAAGGCCTCGCAGAGCCAGGCGACCGGCGGGTTCGCGGTCGCCAAGCAGACGGCCGACGAGGCCGCCGCCGGGACCGCGAACGACGGTACGTCGGCGGACGGCCGGCCCTCCCAGAACGCCAGCCAGTGGATGAGCGATCTGGTGTCGTCGCTGTCCAGCGGCGGCCAGGGCGCCTTCGACGTCGTGACACTGCCCGCCGGTGACGACGGCGGCGGTGTGCGCGGGTCGCGCGGCTCCGGATGGGTCGACCCCTCGGCGAGTGTGCCCGAGGACCTGCGCGCGAAGATCAGCGACAGCACGACGGCCGCCCAGAGCTACACCCGCATCATCTACAGCAACAACAAGGAGTCCCAGCCGGCCCTGGTCATCGGCAAGGAGATCAACGACCCGAACGGGGACCCGTACCAGCTCTACTACCTCTTCCCGCTCACCCAGGAGGAGAAGTCGCTCAGCCTCGTCAAGGGCACGCTGGCGACCGCCGGGCTGTTCGTCGTCGTCCTTCTCGGGGCCATCGCGTGGCTCGTGGTGCGGCAGGTCGTCACCCCCGTGCGGATGGCGGCCGGGATCGCCGAGCGGCTCTCCGCGGGCCGGCTGCAGGAGCGGATGAAGGTCACCGGCGAGGACGACATCGCGCGGCTCGGCGAGGCCTTCAACAAGATGGCGCAGAACCTCCAGTTGAAGATCCAGCAGCTGGAGGACCTCTCGCGGATGCAGCGGCGGTTCGTGTCCGACGTGTCGCACGAACTGCGGACACCGCTGACCACCGTGCGGATGGCCGCGGACGTCATCCACGAGGCGCGCGAGGACTTCGATCCGGTGACCGCGCGGTCGGCCGAGCTGCTCGCCGACCAGCTGGACCGGTTCGAGTCGCTCCTCGCCGACCTGCTGGAGATCAGCCGGTTCGACGCGGGCGCGGCGGCCCTGGAGGCGGAGCCGATAGACCTCCGGGAGGTCGTACGCCGGGTCGTGAGCGGCGCCGAGCCGCTCGCCGAGCGCAAGGGGACGACGATACGGGTCGTCGGCGACCAGCAGCCCGTCGTCGCCGAGGCGGACGCCCGGCGCGTGGAGCGGGTGCTGCGCAACCTCGTCGTCAACGCCGTCGAGCACGGCGAGGGCAAGGACGTCGTCGTCAAGCTCGCCGCGGCGGGCGGCGCGGTCGCCGTCGCGGTCCGCGACTACGGGGTCGGGCTCAAGCCCGGCGAGGCCACGCGCGTGTTCAGCCGCTTCTGGCGGGCCGACCCGGCACGGGCGCGTACCACGGGCGGCACCGGTCTCGGACTGTCGATCGCCCTGGAGGACGCCCGGCTGCACGGGGGCTGGCTGCAGGCCTGGGGAGAGCCGGGCGGCGGCTCGCAGTTCCGGCTGACACTCCCGCGGACCGCGGACGAGCCGTTGCGGGGTTCGCCGATACCGCTGGAACCGAAGGACTCGCGCCGTAACCGCGGTCTCGACGACGCCGGCCTGCCGCGTGGAGGGGGCGAGAAGGCCGCCACCGTGCCCGTACAGCCCGCCGGAGAGCAGATACCCCCCATTGCCCCGAGGCTGACCGGAGCGGCCCCCACGGCCGATCCGACGGCGCTTCCCGGCAACGGCGCGCGCGTGGTGCCCCGGCCCGCCTCCGGCGTACGGCGACAGCAGGACGAGACGCCCCCCGTGGACGGGGCACGGAGCGAGACCTCGCGCCACCCGGGTGCCGGGGCGGAGGACTCGAAGAAGCATGGGGAGGCATTCCGTGGGCGCTGACGGCGAGCGGGGCGCCCGGCGCGCACCGGCGCGCGCGCTGGCGTACGGCGCGCTGGGCGTCGTACTGCTGGCGGGGTGCGCGTCGATGCCCGACAGCGGGGATCTGAGCGGGGTCGACTCCACGCCGCAGCAGGACACCCAGGTACGGGTCTTCGCCATGCCGCCGCAGGAGGACGCGCAGCCCGTGGAGATCGTGTCGGGCTTCCTGGAGGCGCTGACCAGTGACGATCCCACCTACTCGACGGCCCGGCAGTATCTGACCGGCCAGGCGTCCAAGACCTGGGATCCGACGCTGTCCACCACGGTCCTCGCCAACGGGCCCGGCACCGAGCCGGTCCATTCGGGCGGTCGGGACAACAGCGACGACCAGTCGTTCACTCTCACCGGCGCCAGGGTCGCCAGGGTGGACTCGCAGCAGGCGTACTCGCCCGACAGCGGGTCCTACGACGCTCCCGTGCACCTCACCAAGGACAAGAAGACCCAGCAGTGGCGCATCGACCGGCTGCCGCAGGGCGTCGTCATGGGAAAGACCGACTTCCAGCGCAACTACATGTCCGTCAACAAGTACTACTTCGCCGTGGGGGCCGCGGCGGGGACGCCGACGGCCGTCGCCGACCCCGTGTACGTACGCCGGCGTGTGGACCCCATGACCCAGATGGTGCGGTCCCTGCTCAACGGCCCCACGAACTGGCTCAACCAGGTGGTGCGGACGAGTTTCCCCACCGGGACGGCGCTGCAGAAGGGCGTGGCCGCGCTGGCGCCCGACGACCAGAACAAACTGACGGTGCCCCTGAACAAGAGCGCCGCGCGGGTCGGGCCGACCAAGTGCAACGAGATGGCGGCGCAGCTGCTGTTCACCCTGCAGAACGTCACTCCGGCACTGGACGAGGTGGAGCTGCGCTCCGGCGGGAAGCAGTTGTGCTCACTGAACGAGGACCACGCGGTCGCCGCACGGGGCTCCGTGAACGCGCCCGGCTATGTGTACTTCATCGAGGGCAAGAGCCGGCTGGTACGGATCGCGGCCGACAACACCGGTACCAAGGCCGACCCGGTACCGGGGCCGCTCGGTGAGAACGACAAGGAACTGCGCTCGGTGGCCGTGTCGCGCGACGAGCACAGCGCGGCCGCCGTCAGCGCCGACGGCAGGAACCTCTACGTCGCGTCACTGGAGTCGGGCGATTCGCTCGGCACGCCCGTCCTGGTCAGTCACGGCAAGTCGGACAAGGACCGGCTGACCACGCCCAGCTGGGACCCGCAGGGCGACCTCTGGGTGGCCGACCGCGACCCCGACGACCCGCGGCTGCTCGTGCTGCAGCGGGGCAAGGGCGAGCCGCTGTCGGTGAAGATCCCGGCGCTGGACGGGCGGATCGAGGACGTCAAGGTGGCCGCCGACGGAGTGCGCGTCGCGCTCGTGGTGGCGAAGGGCACGCAGCGGTCACTGATCATCGGGCGGATCGAGCGCGGCAGCGAAGGGGACAAGCCGACGATCTCCGTGCTCGAACCGCGCTCCATCACACCGGACCTGGAGGACATCACGGCCATGTCGTGGGCCGGTGACAGCCGGCTCGTGGTGGTCGGGCGCGAGCAGGGCGGTGTTCAGACGCTGCTGTACGTCCAGGTCGACGGCTCCACGCCGGAGGGGCCCGCGCCCGCGGCACTCAGCGGCGTCAAGGAGATCACCGCGACCGACTCCGACCTGCTGCCGCTGGTGGCGTACTCGGAGGACGGGATCGTACGGCTGCAGTCCGGGGCGCAGTGGCAGAAGGTGGTCACCGACGGGATGGCGCCGGTCTACCCGGGGTGAGATGTCCCGGACGACGTCCGGCAGCCACGGACAGTCGTCCAGGGACAGCCATTCACAGCCGGCCATTGCCGGTCAGTCATCCACAGGCGGTTATCCACAGGGGTGGTGGGTCGGCTCCGGCGTTGGCACAGTGGTGGGCATGCGGGGGTGGTGGCAGGACCTCACCGACCTGGTGCTGCCGGCCGAGTGCGGAGGCTGCGGGAGGCCTCGCACGGTGCTCTGCCCTGAGTGCCGTGCGGCTCTGAGCGGGGTCGCGCCGAGCCGGGTGCGACCGGTGCCGGAACCGTCCGGGCTGCCCGTGGTGCACGCGGCCGCCCGGTACTCCGACGAGGTACGGGCCGTGTTGCTGGCCCACAAGGAACGGGGTGCGCTGGCCCTGGCGGCACCGCTGGGCGCGGCTTTGGCAGGGGCCGTGCGGGCGGGGTTGCGGCAGGGGGCGCGGGATGGGCTCGACCCGGTGACGGACCGGGCTGGGGCGCACCTCTTCGACGGCGTGCGACGGGGCGGGACCGGGAGCCTCGCCGAGCCCTTGCTGCTCGTCCCCGTGCCGTCCGCGCGGGCCGCCGTACGGGCGCGGGGGCATGATCCGGCCAAGCGGATCGCGCTGGCCGCGGCGGGCGAGTTGCGGCGGGGCGGGCTTGCGGCGCGGGTGGTCGGGGTGGTGCGGCAGGGGCGGAGCGTGGCCGATCAGGCCGGGCTCAACTCCCGTCAGCGGCTGGAGAATCTGGCCGGTGCACTCGCCGTGGCGCCGGGCGGGGCACGGCTGCTGCGGGCGGGACACGTCGTGCTCGTGGACGACCTGATGACGACCGGGGCCTCGCTCGCCGAGGCGGCGCGGGCCGTGCGGGCCGCGCTGGCCGTGCCGGCGGGGGACCGGGGGACGTGGGGCAGAAGCGCGGGCGCGTACGGGCGTGGTCCGGGGCCTGTTTCGTACGACGAAGGGGCAACGGCCGTGTATACGGCGGTGACTCGGGAAAGCAGAGGGGAACGGCGGTCCGGATCACGGGAGGTCGAGGCCGGTCGGCGGCCCGTCGGGCCGGGAGCGGCGGGCTCGGACCGCGCCGGTGACCCGGTCCGCGCGGCTGTGGTCGCGGCGTCGCCTGACTCTTTCGAAATAAACCGGAACTGACCGCGAACTTGCATCGTTGCAGGTTATGACAGGGCCTATTCACCTGAACGGAGGTACGCCGCAGTAGAGGGTGACGACATCCGTCCGGGCGAGATATGTTCGGTTGTGAGAGAAAGGCGCAGGCCACACCTCTCATACGCGAATACCGTGCTGCGGGTTTTCCACAAACACCCGCGTCGGTGGAGTGGAGATCTTGCCCGCGGGGGAGGAGGTGGAAGTCACCGAGTCCGAGGTTCCGGAGCACCGGAGCCTGGTGCAAAAGGGAGATGCTCCGCAGCGAGGCGGAGTGATCCGGGAACGGAGTTCTGCGTGGACATCGTCGTCAAGGGCCGCAAGACCGAGGTGCCCGAGCGGTTCCGGAAGCACGTGGCCGAGAAGCTGAAGCTGGAGAAGATCCAGAAGCTCGATGGCAAGGTGATCAGCCTCGACGTCGAGGTGTCCAAGGAGCCCAACCCCCGACAGGCCGACCGTTGCGACCGAGTGGAGATCACGCTCCGCTCCCGCGGTCCGGTGATCCGGGCGGAGGCAGCGGCCAGCGATCCGTACGCGGCGCTCGACCTGGCGGCGGAGAAGCTGGATGCCCGGCTGCGCAAGCAGCACGACAAGCGGTTCTCGCGCCGTGGCGCGCGCAGGATCTCGGCCGCCGAGGTCCCCGACCACGTCCCGGACGCGGCGACGCTCAACGGGAACGGCCACCCGGTCCACGAGGAAGAGCCGGACGGCGTCCCCACCAAGAAGATCGGCTCGCTGGAGGTCAAGGGCGAAGGCCCCCTCATCGTCCGCGAGAAGACCCACGTCGCCTCCCCGATGAGCCTCGACCAGGCCCTCTACGAGATGGAACTGGTCGGACACGACTTCTATCTGTTCGTCGACTCCGAGACCAAGGAACCGAGTGTCGTCTACCGGCGGCACGCCTACGACTACGGCGTCATCCACCTCAGCACGGACCCGATGGTCGCCCAGGCGCAGTCTCCCGCGCCCGGCGGCACGCTGGGCGGCTGACCCACGCGACTGACAGCTGAACCGGTGCCCCTGGAGCGCCTGTGCGCCCCCAGGGGCACCGGTGTGCGACCACTTCGAGCCCCGCTCTGTCACCGCGTTGTCGCCCGGGCATGGAATCATGGCCGCAATGGCCCAACCGATGGGCCGTTGCCTTGGGTTGGCGTTGGCACAGCACTTGAGGCCACAGCCTTCAGGGGGAGGAACGATGGCGGACAGCTTCGGACCGATGCATGACGAGGATGCCGACGGCGGCGTCGTCGGCATGGGGCCGGACGCGGGCCCCTCACGCAAGGAGCCGATCAGAGTCCTTGTCGTGGACGACCACGCCCTCTTCCGCCGTGGCCTGGAGATCGTGCTCGCGGCCGAGGAGGACATCCAGGTCGTCGGCGAGGCCGGGGACGGCGCCGAGGCCGTCGACAAGGCCGCCGACCTGCTGCCCGACATCGTTCTGATGGATGTGCGGATGCCCAAGCGGGGCGGGATCGAGGCATGCACCTCCATCAAGGAGGTCGCCCCCAGCGCCAAGATCATCATGTTGACGATCAGCGACGAGGAAGCCGACCTCTACGACGCGATCAAGGCGGGCGCGACCGGTTATCTCCTCAAGGAGATCTCCACCGACGAGGTGGCCACCGCAATTCGCGCCGTCGCCGACGGTCAGTCGCAGATCAGCCCGTCGATGGCGTCGAAACTCCTCACCGAGTTCAAGTCGATGATCCAGCGCACCGACGAGCGCCGACTGGTGCCGGCCCCGCGGCTGACCGACCGCGAGCTGGAAGTCCTCAAACTCGTCGCCACGGGAATGAACAACCGGGACATCGCCAAGGAGTTGTTCATCTCCGAGAACACCGTGAAGAACCATGTGCGCAACATCCTGGAGAAGCTGCAGCTGCACTCCAGGATGGAGGCCGTGGTCTACGCGATGCGGGAGAAGATCCTCGAGATCCGCTGAGTCCGGTCAGCGCAGGGCGGCGACAAGGGCCCGCGTCACCTCCTTGGTGAGCGGCTCGTGCAGCTCCGGCGCGTCCACGCGCTCCACGCGTACGCTCGTGCAGTTCACCCAGCTCGCCGCCTCCACCAGCGCCTCCGCCACCGCGGGCACGGCCTTGGCGATGTCCAGGGTGACCTGCCTGGCCACCAGGGTGGCGCCCTCACGCGCCGGGTCCACGCGGCCCACCAGGCGGCCGCCGGCGAGGACCGGCATCGCGAAGTAGCCGTAGACCCGCTTTGGCTTGGGCACGTAGGCCTCCAGGCGGTGGGTGAAGCCGAAGATCCGCTCCGTGCGCGCCCGCTCCCAGATCAGGGAGTCGAACGGGGACAGCAGGGTGGTGCGGTGACGGCCGCGCGGCGGGGTCCCAAGAGCCTCCGGGTCGGCCCAGGCGGGCTTGCCCCACCCCTCGACCGTGACCGGGACCAGACCCGAGTCGGCGATCACCGCGTCGACCTGCTCCGTCCTGAGCCGGTGGTAGTCGGCGATGTCCGCGCGCGTGCCGACACCGAGGGACTGGCCCGCGAGACGGACCAGACGGCGCAGGCACTCCGTGTCGTCCAGCTCGTCGTGCAGCAGCGCCTCGGGGATGGCGCGCTCGGCGAGGTCGTACACCCGCTTCCAGCCGCGGCGCTGGACGCACACCACCTCGCCGTACATCAGCGCGCGCTCCACGGCGACCTTCGCGCCGGACCAGTCCCACCACTCGCTGGTGCGCTTGGCGCCGCCCAACTCCGTGGCCGTGAGAGGGCCTTCGGTGCGCAGCTGTTTGATGACCTGGTCGTAGGCGCCGTCGGGGAGTTCGTGGTTCCAGTGCGGGCGGTTGCGGTAGGCGCGGCGGCGGAAGGCGAAGTGCGGCCACTCCTCGACGGGGAGGATGCACGCGGCGTGGGACCAGTACTCGAAGGCGTGGGGCTCGCCCGTCGACGTGGTGTTCCAGTACGCGTCCTCGACGGTCCTGCGGCCCACACTGCCCAGGCGGGCGTACGGGATGAGCTCGTGGGAGCGGGCCAGGACCGAGATCGTGTCCAGCTGGACCGCGCCCAGGTGGCGGAGGACGCCGCGGGCACCGCCCTTGCGGTCGGGAGCGCCCAGGAACCCCTGGGCGCGCAGGGCGATACGGCGGGCCTCGTCCGCCGAGAGGTCGCTGGGGCGCGGAGTCGTCATGGTCCGCACGATAGGGGGCGGCACTGACAATCGGCGTCGAGCTGCGAGTTCGTGGCCGGGAGGGCCATGGCGGGGAGGGAAGGGGGCTACTGCGCCGACGGGACCGGCGCCGGCAGGTACGGCGCTGTGGACGGCAGTCCCAGGTCCGACGGCAGCAGGGCGCCCACCCAGGAGTCCCGGCGCACGCCTCCATGGATGATCGCGGCGCGCAGGACCCCCTCCATGACGAAACCCGCGCGCTCCGCCACCGCCCGGGAAGCGTGGTTGCCGACCTCGGCCCGCCATTCCACCCGGTCGATCGACAGATCGGTGAAGGCCCAGCGGGAGATCCTCTCGGTCGCCTCGGTGACATAGCCGCGACCGCGGTGCTCCTTGGCGCACCAGAAGCCGATCTCGGCCGTGCTCAGAGAGCGCATCATCAGGTCCAGCATGCCCACCAGCACCTCCCCCTCGGGGAGGAAGAGACCGAACGTGAGCATCGAGCCGCTCGCCCAGCCGCCCGGCGCGATCTGCTCGGTGAAGCTGCGCGCGTGCTCCGGGAGATAGGGCGAGGGAATCATCGTCCAGCGCTGGATCTCGGGGTCCTGGGCGGCGGCGTGCACCGCGTCGGTGTCCTGGGAGCCGACCGGGCGCAGGAGAAGACGGTCGGTGTGGAGGGTCACGGGGTCCATCGGCCGATTCTGCTCGGAGGCCGCGCGCAGGCGCCATGTTTTTGCCGTGCGTGAGCGGGTGATCACAATTCGCGCAATTCGTCGGCGTGATCCGGCACCATCCGTGAGGGCCGCCCGTTGTGCCCTTTGAAGAAGATTTGAAACGGTGTGCAAAGCAGTGGGCGGTCGTCGTCACGGCAGGCCTCCCGGCCCGGGCAGGTCCTCGCATACGATGGCCGTTGCTCAGTAAGTCAAATGGAAACCGACCGTCCCAGGCCCGACCGGCAAGGAGACCAACCCCCGTGTCCGTCCTCTCGAAGATCATGCGTGCAGGCGAAGGCAAGATCCTGCGCAAGCTGCACCGCATTGCGGACCAGGTCAACTCCATCGAAGAGGACTTCGAAGGCCTCTCCGACGCCGAGCTGCGGGCCCTCACCGATGAGTACAAGCAGCGCTACGAAGACGGCGAGAGCCTGGACGACCTGCTCCCCGAGGCGTTCGCCACGGTCCGTGAGGCCGCCAAGCGCGTCCTCGGCCAGCGCCATTACGACGTGCAGATCATGGGCGGCGCGGCCCTGCACCTCGGCTATGTCGCCGAGATGAAGACCGGTGAGGGCAAGACGCTCGTCGGCACCCTGCCCGCTTATCTGAACGCGCTGTCCGGCAACGGCGTCCACCTCATCACGGTCAACGACTACCTGGCCGAGCGCGACTCCGAGATGATGGGCCGCGTCCACAAGTTCCTGGGCCTCGAAGTCGGCTGCATCCTCGCCAACATGACGCCGGCCCAGCGCCGCGAGCAGTACGCGTGCGACATCACCTACGGCACGAACAACGAGTTCGGCTTCGACTACCTCCGCGACAACATGGCGTGGGCCAAGGACGAGCTGGTCCAGCGCGGCCACAACTTCGCGATCGTCGACGAGGTCGACTCCATCCTCGTCGACGAGGCCCGTACGCCGCTGATCATCTCCGGCCCGGCCGACCAGGCCACCAAGTGGTACGGCGACTTCGCCAAGCTGGTCCTGCGCCTGAAGAAGGGCGAGGCGGGCAACCCCCTCAAGGGCGTCGAGGAGACCGGCGACTACGACGTCGACGAGAAGAAGCGCACCGTCGCCATCCACGAGTCCGGTGTCAGCAAGGTCGAGGACTGGCTGGGCATCGACAACCTCTACGAGTCGGTGAACACGCCTCTGGTGGGCTACCTGAACAACGCCATCAAGGCCAAGGAGCTCTTCAAGAAGGACAAGGACTACGTCGTCATCGACGGCGAGGTCATGATCGTCGACGAGCACACCGGCCGTATCCTCGCCGGCCGCCGCTACAACGAGGGCATGCACCAGGCGATCGAGGCGAAGGAAGGGGTGGACATCAAGGACGAGAACCAGACGCTCGCCACGATCACCCTCCAGAACTTCTTCCGCCTGTACAAGCGGCACGACCAGAACGGCAAGGAACTGCCCGGCCTGTCCGGCATGACCGGTACGGCGATGACCGAGGCCGCCGAGTTCCACCAGATCTACAAGCTGGGCGTCGTCCCGATCCCGACCAACAGGCCGATGATCCGCAAGGACCAGTCGGACCTGATCTACCGCACCGAGGTCGCGAAGTTCGAGGCGGTCGTCGACGACATCGTCGAGAAGCACGAGAAGGGCCAGCCGATCCTCGTCGGTACGACGTCGGTCGAGAAGTCCGAGTACCTCTCCCAGCAGCTGAGCAAGCGAGGCGTCCAGCACGAGGTGCTGAACGCCAAGCAGCACGACCGTGAGGCGATCATCGTCGCCCAGGCCGGCCGCAAGGGCGCCGTCACCGTCGCCACCAACATGGCCGGCCGTGGCACCGACATCAAGCTCGGCGGCAACCCCGACGACCTCGCCGAGGCGGAGCTGCGCCAGCGCGGCCTCGACCCCGAGGAGCACATCGAGGAGTGGGCCGCGGCGCTGCCGGCCGCCCTGGAGCGGGCAGAGAAGGCCGTGAAGGCGGAGTTCGAGGAGGTCAAGGAGCTCGGTGGGCTCTACGTCCTCGGCACCGAGCGGCACGAGTCGCGCCGTATCGACAACCAGCTGCGCGGTCGTAGCGGTCGTCAGGGCGACCCGGGCGAGTCCCGCTTCTACCTCTCCCTCGGGGACGACCTGATGCGCCTGTTCAAGGCCCAGATGGTCGAGCGCGTCATGTCGATGGCGAACGTCCCGGACGATGTGCCGATCGAGAACAAGATGGTCACGCGCGCGATCGCGTCCGCGCAGTCGCAGGTCGAGCAGCAGAACTTCGAGACCCGTAAGAACGTCCTGAAGTACGACGAGGTCCTCAACCGCCAGCGTGAGGTCATCTACGGCGAGCGGCGCCGGGTCCTGGAGGGCGAGGATCTGCAGGAGCAGATCGGCCACTTCATGGACGACACGATCGACGCCTACGTCGGCGCCGAGACCGCCGAGGGCTTCGCCGAGGACTGGGACCTGGACCGGCTGTGGGGCGCCTTCAAGCAGCTCTACCCGGTGCGGGTCACCGTCGAGGAGCTGGAGGAGGCGGCCGGCGACCGGGCGGGCCTCACCGCCGAGTTCATCTCCGAGTCCATCAAGGACGACATCCGCGAGCAGTACGAGGCGCGGGAGACGCAGCTCGGCTCCGAGATCATGCGTGAGCTGGAGCGCCGGGTCGTCCTGTCGGTCCTGGACCGCAAGTGGCGCGAGCACCTCTACGAGATGGACTACCTCCAGGAGGGCATCGGTCTGCGCGCGATGGCGCAGAAGGACCCGCTGGTCGAGTACCAGCGTGAGGGCTTCGACATGTTCACCGCGATGATGGAGGGCATCAAGGAGGAGTCCGTCGGCTATCTGTTCAACCTGGAGGTCCAGGTCGAGCAGCAGGTCGAGGAGGTCCCGGTCGAGGACGCCGAGCCGGTCGACATGGAGAAGCAGGACGTCGTTCCCGCGCAGGCCGGTGCCCGTCCGGAGATCCGCGCCAAGGGCCTGGACGCCCCGCAGCGCCGCAACCTCCACTTCTCCGCACCCACCGTGGACGGCGAGGGCGGCACCATCGAGGGTGACTTCGTCGGCGACGACGAGCCGGTCCGCTCCGAGGCCGACGGCCTCACCCGCGCGGAGCGCCGCAAGCAGTCGCGGGGCGGGCGCCGCCGTAAGAAGTAAGCGGGCCGTGTGCGGCACGTGACGGTGCCGGCGGCGCCGTAGCGGCTTGAAGGGCCGGGTCACCTCAGGGGGCCCGGCCCTTCGGCGTGTGTGCGGGGCCCGGTGGTGCGGGGGCCGGCCGTCAGTCGTCCGTCGGGCGGGGCGGGCGGATGCCGCCCAGCTCCACCGCCGTGCAGCGCCAGCGCAGGTCGGGGCCCTGCTCCAGACGGAAGGCCATGGCGCGCACCTGGCTGCCGGCGCCGATACGGGCGAAGGCCTCGATGGCGCCGGGGCGCGGGACGCAGTAGCCGATGTCGCGGACGACGGGACGGGTGCCGCGGGCGCGCAGGAGCCCCCGTTCGGCGAGCCAGGCCAGCTCGTCGTAGGCGCGGCCCGCGGTGTGCCGGAGCATCCAGTGGACGGGGCGCTCGCCGCTCAGCACGGCGAGGAGACGGTCGGCGAAGAGACCGGTGGGGTGCGGCTGCGGAAGGGCTGCGGGGACGGCCTGGGCGGGGACCCTGGGGAGCGCGGCGTGGCGGGTGCCTGTGCCTGGGTGGACGGCGGGGTGGGCGCCCGAGCTCGGAAGGGAAGCGGGGCGGATGGCGCCGGGCAGCGCGTCCGGTGAGTTCGGGACGGTGGTGGCGGGGGCGAAGGGCGCGCCCGTCCGGGCCGGGGAGACGTGGTTGTGGTCGGCGGCGGGGCTCGTGGTGGGGGCCGTGCGCGTGGCCATGCCCTTGGGGGAGGAGGACGTACCACTCGTGGCCGTCCCGGCGGGGCCCGGACCTCGGCCCAGACCCCGGCCGAGGTCCGTCCCGAGGCGCGGTCCGCGGTCGGGTCCGGACGCCGGGCGGTTGTCCGTGGGCCTCGTGTGGGAGGCGCTGCCCGCGCCCCGTGAGCCGGGCGGGCGGCCGCCTCCCGGTGCCGTGCGGGTCGGGGTGCCGCCCGGAGTGCGGGGCGGGTTGCCGCCGGGACGGCGCGAGTCGTTGCGGGTCGGCGGGCGGGTGCCGGACCGGTGCTGCGCTGACCTCGACATGACGTACATGGGAGTCCCCGTTCTGCCGGCCCGGCCGATACCGGGCGGTAACTTCGCCTTGGGGATCTTGTACGGGGCATCGGGCGACGGCTGCAAGGAAGGCGAGGTCCGCGTCGGGGCGGTCGGAGGGTTCACCTATCAGGGTGATGGGGAGGGGCGGGGGCCCGTACGCGCAAGGGGGGTGCGGGTGAATCGCGGGCCGGAAGGTGACGGGTCCGACGGGGTTGGCGGGGACTCGAAAGGGGACCCCCGCACGTATCCTGAAGGCCCGCCGGACTGCCGATCAGCCCGCCGGGCCCAGCCCTCCGACCACGAAAGCGGCCAGCCATGCGCGTCTACGTCCCCCTGACCCTCCCCGGGCTCGCCGAGGCGTACAAGACGGGTGAGTTGGGGAGCGGGTCGTTCGTCGCCTACGCCGTCACGCCCGCGCTGCGCGAGTGGTATCTCTCCGACGACATCGAGGAGTTGGAGTACGCGGCACTGAACCGCGCCGCCCTCGCCTCGCTGCGTCTGCTGGCCGCCGATGCCGAGGCCCCGCGCCGCCGGGTGGTGGTGGCCGTGGACGTGGCCGACGGCGCCGCGTCCGCCGACCCCGACCGGGGACTGGACCCGGCCGCGCTCGGCGAGGTGCGGGTCAAGGGCACCGTGGCGCTGGCCAAGGCGGCCGCCGTCCATGTCGATCTCGGTGACGCGGAGGCGGACGTGGCCGCGGCGGCCGAGGCGCTGGAGGCCGCCGACCGCGGGGACGACGACGCCCAGTTCGTGGTGGACGGGGCCGAGGATCACGAACTGCTCTGGTACGCCACGCAGGAGATCCCGAACCTGGTGGGGCTCGGCGACTGATGTCGCTCGCTGACCTGCGGTTCTCTTGATTGTCAGTGGCGGCGGGTACGTTTTTGGCATGGGGAAGCAAGCAGGAGCGCACATTGTGTGGGACTGGAACGGGACGCTGTTCCACGACAATGACGCGATCATCGGGGCGACGAACGCGGCGTTCGGCGAGCTGGGGCTCGAGCCGATCACGATGGAGCAGTACCGGGCGCTGTACTGCGTACCGGTGCCGAAGTTCTACGAGCGGCTGCTGGGACGGCTGCCGACGGACGCCGAGTGGGAGGTCATGGACGTGACCTTCCACCGGTACTACGCCGAGCACCGGGTCGGCTGCCGGCTCACCGACGGGGCGGCCGAGCTGCTCGCCGGGTGGCGGTCGGCGGGGTGCAGCCAGTCGATCCTCAGCATGTACGTGCATGACGAACTCGTGCCGCTGGTGCGCGGGTTCGGGATAGAGGCGCACTTCATACGGGTCGACGGGCGGGTCGGGCCGTCCGGGGGCAGCAAGGCGGAGCACATGGTGCGCCACCTCGCCTCGCTCAACGGTGTGGACCCGGCTCGTACGGTGGTGATAGGCGACGCGGCCGACGACGCGGTGGCGGCGCTGCACGCGGGGGCGCGGGCCGTGCTCTACACCGGGGGTTCGCACGGCCGGGCCAGCCTGGAGGAGGCAGGGGTGCCGGTGGTCGACACCCTGGCGGAAGCGGTCGCGGAGGCGGAACGACTGGCGGCCTGACCGACCTGCCCGGCAGGGGGCCGGGGCAGATCCGGGCGACAGGAAGTGTGCCGAATACGCCCTCGACGCGTACTTCGCCCCTGTGCAGAACGTCAAAGTTCTACCCCTGGTTTTGTACACATACGGCTCATGACGGGCCCCCTGTAGAGAGCGATAGCCTTGTGGCGTGATCAGCGCGATAGTTCGCGGGGGCACTGTCGCCCCTGCCCTGCGCCCGGCGAGCACGGAACATCTCCGTGACCGGGCGGCGGTCGCTGGTCCTCGCGGGCGGGACGGGATCGCAAGGGTCCCCAGGACGCCGTACACACTCCCGGATCAGGCGACGCAGAGATCAGCGTCACACCCTGCGGGCGCGTCGAAAATGGCTGATAACCCACCGCTCATCTCACCTTGCGGCATAGCGTCGGAGCAGACCGGAGAACCCGGGCCGTGGCGACGAGCCGCAGGGGAAGAGACCGTACTTCCTTCTACGTCACGCAACGGCGCGCGACAGGAGCCAGAGGACAATGCAGACCAAGCTGGACGAAGCCAAGGCCGAGCTGCTGGAGAGGGCCGCTCGGGTAGCTGAGAACAGCCCGGTCGGGGGGCACCTACCGACCGGGACGACGGACGGGAGCACTCCTGACCGGGAGACCGTGCTCGCGTTCCTCCAGCGCTACTACCTGCACACCGCCCCGGAGGACCTCAGCGGCCGTGACCCGGTCGATGTCTTCGGAGCCGCGCTGTCGCACTACCGGCTGGCCGAGAACCGCCCCCAGGGCACGGCCAGTATCAGAGTGCACACGCCGACCGTCGAGGAGAACGGGTGGATGTGCAGCCACTCGGTCGTGGAGGTCGTCACCGACGACATGCCCTTCCTCGTGGACTCCGTGACGAACGAGCTGACCCGGCAGGGGCGCGGCATCCACGTCGTGATCCACCCGCAGATCACCGTGCGCCGCGATGTGACCGGCAAACTGATCGAGGTGCTGCCCGCGCAGACGGGCGGCGAGCCGGCGCACGACGCCCATGTCGAGTCGTGGATCCATGTCGAGATCGACCGTGAGACCGACCGCGGTGATCTGAAGCAGATCACCGCCGATCTGCTGCGCGTCCTGTCCGACGTCCGCGAGGCCGTCGAGGACTGGGACAAGATGCGGGACGCGGCCGTCCGCATGGCCGACGAGCTGCCCACCGAGCCGACCGCGGGCGATCTGCCCTCCCATGACGTGGAGGAGGCCCGCGAGCTGCTGCGCTGGCTGGCCGCCGACCACTTCACCTTCCTCGGCTACCGCGAGTACCGCCTGCGTGACGACGACTCGCTGGCCGCCGTCCCCGGCACCGGCCTCGGCATCCTGCGCTCCGACCCGCACCACGCCGGCGACGAGGGCCACCCGGTCAGCCCGTCCTTCGAGCGGCTGCCCGCCGACGCCCGCGCCAAGGCCCGTGAGCACAAGCTCCTCGTGCTGACCAAGGCGAACAGCCGGGCCACCGTGCACCGGCCGTCGTACCTGGACTACATCGGCGTCAAGAAGTTCGACGAGCAGGGCAACGTCGTCGGTGAGCGCCGCTTCCTCGGGCTGTTCTCCTCCGCCGCCTACACCGAGTCGGTGCGCCGGGTTCCCGTCATCCGCCGCAAGGTCGACGAGGTCCTGGAGCGCGCCGGGTTCTCGCCCAACAGCCATGACGGGCGCGACCTGCTGCAGATCCTGGAGACGTACCCGCGCGACGAGCTCTTCCAGACGCCCGCCGACGAGCTGGAGTCCATCGCCACCTCCGTGCTGTACCTGCAGGAGCGCAGGCGGCTCAGGCTCTACCTGCGCCAGGACGAGTACGGCCGCTACTACTCGGCCCTCGTGTACCTGCCCCGCGACCGCTACACCACCGGTGTCCGCCTCAGGATCATCGACATCCTGAAGGAGGAACTCGACGGCATCAGCGTCGACTTCACGGCCTGGAACACCGAGTCGATCCTCTCCCGGCTGCACTTCGTGGTCCGTGTCCCGCAGGGCACCGAGCTGCCGCAGCTGTCCGACGCCGACAAGGAGCGCATCGAGGCGCGCCTGGTGGAGGCCGCCCGCTCCTGGGCCGACGGTTTCGCGGAGGCGCTGAACGCGGAGTGCGGCGAGGAGCGCGCCGCCGAACTGCTGCGCCGCTACGCCAACGCCTTCCAGGAGGGCTACAAGGCCGACCACACCCCGCGTGCCGCGGTCGCCGACCTCATCCACCTGGAACAGCTCAGCGACGCCCAGGAGAAGAGCGGCAAGGACTTCGCCCTCAGCCTCTACGAGCCGGTCGGCGCCGCCCCCGGGGAGCGCCGCTTCAAGATCTACCGCAAGGGTGCCGCCGTCTCCCTGTCCGCGGTGCTGCCGGTGCTCAGCCGCCTCGGCGTCGAGGTCACGGACGAGCGGCCGTACGAGCTGCGCTGCGCGGACCGGACCACCGCCTGGATCTACGACTTCGGTCTGCGCCTGCCCCAGGCGCAGAACGGCGACTACCTCGGTGACGACGCCCGTGAGCGCGTCCAGGACGCCTTCGCCGCCACCTGGACCGGCAAGGCGGAGAACGACGGCTTCAACGCGCTGGTGCTCAGCGCCGGTCTGACCTGGCGTCAGGCGATGGTGCTGCGGGCGTACGCCAAGTACCTGCGGCAGGCGGGCTCCACGTTCTCGCAGGACTACATGGAGGACACCCTCCGCAACAACGTCCACACCACCCGGCTGCTCGTCTCCCTGTTCGAGGCGCGGATGTCGCCGGACCGGCAGCGGGCCGGGCTCGAGATCATCGACGCCCTGCTCGAAGAGGTCGACGCGGCCCTCGACCAGGTGGCCTCGCTCGACGAGGACCGTATCCTGCGGTCCTTCCTGACCGTCATCAAGGCGACGCTGCGGACGAACTTCTTCCAGGAGGCGGAGGGCGGCAAGCCGCACGAGTACGTCTCCATGAAGTTCGACCCGCAGGCGATCCCCGATCTGCCCGCGCCGCGTCCGGCGTTCGAGATCTGGGTCTACTCGCCGCGCGTCGAGGGCGTGCACCTGCGCTTCGGCAAGGTCGCGCGCGGCGGTCTGCGCTGGTCCGACCGGCGTGAGGACTTCCGTACCGAGATCCTCGGCCTGGTGAAGGCGCAGATGGTGAAGAACACCGTCATCGTGCCGGTCGGCGCCAAGGGCGGCTTCGTCGCCAAGCAGCTGCCGGACCCGAGCGTGGACCGGGACGCCTGGCTGGCCGAGGGCATCGCCAGCTACAAGACGTTCATCTCGGCGCTGCTCGACATCACCGACAACATGGTCGCCGGCGAGGTCGTGCCCCCGGCCGACGTGGTCCGCCACGACGAGGACGACACCTACCTGGTCGTCGCCGCCGACAAGGGCACCGCGACCTTCTCCGACATCGCCAACGGGGTCGCCGAGAACTACAACTTCTGGCTCGGCGACGCCTTCGCCTCCGGTGGCTCGGCCGGCTACGACCACAAGGGCATGGGCATCACCGCCCGCGGCGCCTGGGAGTCCGTCAAGCGGCACTTCCGCGAACTCGGCGTGGACACCCAGTCCGAGGACTTCACGGTCGTCGGCATCGGCGACATGTCCGGTGACGTGTTCGGCAACGGCATGCTGCTGTCCGAGCACATCCGTCTGGTCGCCGCCTTCGACCACCGGCACATCTTCATCGACCCGAACCCGGTCGCGGACACCTCGTACGCGGAGCGCCGGCGCGTCTTCGAGCTCCCGCGCTCCAGCTGGGCCGACTACGACACCGGGCTCATCTCCACCGGCGGCGGCGTCTTCCCCCGTACCGCCAAGGCGATCCAGCTCAACTCGCACATCCGCGAGGCCCTCGGGATCGAGGGCAAGGTCTCCAAGATGACGCCGGCCGACCTGATGAAGGCCATCCTCCAGGCGCCGGTGGACCTGCTGTGGAACGGCGGCATCGGTACGTACGTCAAGGCCTCCACGGAGTCCCACGCGGACGTCGGCGACAAGGCCAACGACGCGATCCGCGTCGACGGCGCCGACCTGCGCGTCCGGGTCGTCGGCGAGGGCGGCAACCTCGGTCTGACCCAGCTCGGCCGGATCGAGTTCGCACTGCACGGCGGCAAGATCAACACCGACGCCATCGACAACAGCGCGGGCGTGGACACCTCCGACCACGAGGTGAACATCAAGATCCTGCTCAACGGACTGGTCGCGGACGGCGATCTGACCGTCAAGCAGCGCAACAAGGTTCTCGCAGAGATGACCGACGAGGTCGGCCACCTGGTCCTGCGCAACAACTACGCGCAGAACACGGCGATCGCCAACGCGCTGACCCAGTCCAAGGACATGCTCCACGCCCAGCAGCGCTTCATGAAGCACCTGGTGCGCGAGGGCCACCTCGACCGTGCGCTGGAGTTCCTGCCGACCGACCGGCAGATCCGTGAACGCCTCGCGCAGGGCCAGGGCCTGACCGGCCCGGAGACGGCCGTCCTGATGGCGTACACGAAGATCACGGTCTCCGACGAGCTGCTGCACACCTCGCTCCCGGACGACCCGTATCTGCGCGGTCTGCTGCACGCGTACTTCCCGACGGCGCTGCGCGATCAGTTCCCGCAGTACATGGACAACCACCCGCTGCGCCGCGAGATCGTCACGACGGTCCTGGTCAACGACACGGTCAACACGGGTGGTACGACGTATCTGCACCGTCTGCGCGAGGAGACCGGGGCCTCCCTGGAGGAGATCGTGCGGGCGCAGACCGCGGCGCGCGCGATCTTCCGCTCGGCGCCGGTGTGGGACGCGGTGGAGGCCCTGGACAACCAGGTCGAGGCCGCCGTGCAGACCCGTATCCGTCTGCACTCGCGGCGGCTGGTCGAGCGCGGCACACGCTGGCTGCTCAACAACCGGCCGCAGCCGCTTCAGCTGGCCGAGACGGTCGACTTCTTCGCCGAGCGCGTCGAGCAGGTCTGGCAGCAGCTGACCAAGCTGCTGCGCGGCGCGGACCTCGAGTGGTGGCAGCAGATCTACGACGAGCTGACCGGCGCCGGCGTCCCGGACGAGATCGCCACGCGCGTGGCCGGGTTCTCCTCCGCCTTCCCGGCGCTGGACATCGTGTCGGTGGCCGACCGCATGGGCAAGGAGCCGCTGGACGTCGCCGAGGTCTACTACGACCTCGCCGACCGGCTGCGGATCACCCAGCTCATGGACCGCATCATCGAGCTGCCCCGCGCCGACCGCTGGCAGTCCATGGCCCGCGCCTCCATCCGTGAGGACCTGTACGCGGCCCACTCGGCCCTGACCGCGGACGTCCTCGCGGTCGGCAACGGCACCTCGACCCCCGAGCAGCGCTTCAAGGCCTGGGAGGACAGGAACGCGCCGATCCTGGGCCGGGCGCGCACGACCCTGGAGGAGATCCAGAGCTCGGAGACGTTCGACCTCGCCAACCTGTCGGTGGCGATGCGGACGATGCGCACCCTGCTGCGGCAGCATTCGTAGGCACTACGACGACGAGGGCGCCCCGGGCCGACCGGCCCGGGGCGCCCTCGTTCCGTGCGGGGGTTCAGGCCGCCTTGGGCTTGTCGGCGCCGCCGGTGAACTCCTCGTAGGCCGCCATGACATCCTCGGTCGGGCCGTCCATGCGCAGCTCGCCGCGCTCCAGCCACAGGACCCGCTCGCAGGTGTCGCGGATCGACTTGTTGTTGTGGCTGACCAGGAACACCGTGCCCGCGCGCTGGCGCAGTTCGCGGATGCGCTCCTCCGAGCGGCGCTGGAAGGAGCGGTCGCCGGTGGCGAGCGCCTCGTCGATGAGGAGCACGTCGTGGTCCTTGGCGGCGGCGATGGAGAAGCGCAGCCGGGCGCCCATGCCGGAGGAGTAGGTGCGCATGGGCAGGGTGATGAAGTCGCCCTTCTCGTTGATGCCGGAGAAGTCGACGATGTCCTGGTAGCGCTCCTTGACCTCCTCGCGGGACATGCCCATGGCGAGGCCGCCGAGGTAGACGTTCTTCTCGCCGGTGAGGTCGCCCATCAGGGCCGCGTTGACGCCGAGGAGGGAGGGCTGGCCGTCGGTGTAGATGCTGCCGTTCTCCACCGGCAGCAGGCCGGCGACGGCCTTGAGCAGGGTCGACTTGCCAGAACCGTTGGTGCCGATCAGGCCGATCGCCTCGCCCTTGTACGAGACGAAGGAGACGTTCTTGACCGCGTGCACCGTGCGCACCCCGGCCGCCTTCTCGGCCTGCTCGCGGCGGAGCATGCGGTTGAGGGCGGCGGTCGCGGAGCCGCGCCCCGCGCCGGTGCCGTTGACCCGGTAGACGATGTCGACGCCGTCGCAGACGACGGTGGGGATGGTGCTGTCCGCGGGCACAGGGGTCCGCTCGGTGATGTGCTCAGCCACGGCCGTACGTCTCCTCAGCCTTCCAGAAGTAGATGAAGCCGCCGACGCCCGCGAGCACGGCCCAGCCGGTCGCGGCCGCCCACACGTGCGGGGGCAGCTGGCTGGCGTGGAAGCTGTCGATCAGGGCGTAGCGCATCAGGTCGATGTAGACGGCGGCCGGGTTGGTCTCCAGCGCGAGCGTCACATAGTGCGGGAGGTGGTCGCCCTTGGTCAGCTTGTCGATGCTCCACATGACGCCGGAGACATACATCCAGGTGCGCAGGATGAACGGCATCAGCTGGGCGATGTCCGGGGTCTTCGCGCCCATCCGGGCCATGATCAGCGCGACGCCGGTGTTGAAGGTGAACTGCAGCACCAGGGCCGGGACCGCGAGCACCCAGGAGAAGGCGATGGGCACGCCGAAGCAGAGCAGGATGACGACCAGCGCGGCCATCGAGAACAGCAGCTGCTGGAGCTGCTGGAGGGCGAAGGAGATCGGCAGCGCGGCCCGCGGGAAGTGCAGGGCCCGCACCAGGCCGAGGTTGCCGGAGATGGCCCGGGTGCCCGCCATGATCGAGCTCTGGGTGAACGTCCAGATGAACACGCCGGTCACGAGGAACGGGATGTAGTCCGGCACATGCCGCTTGGTGCCCAGCAGGACACCGAAGATGAAGTAGTACACCGCCGCGTTCAGCAGCGGTGTCATGACCTGCCAGATCTGGCCGAGCTTCGCCTGGCTGTACTGCGCGGTGAGCTTGGCGGTGGCGAAGGCGGTGATGAAGTGGCGCCGGGCCCACAGCTGACGGACGTACTCGGGCAGGCTGGGGCGGGCACCGCTGACCGACAGGCCGTGGCGGGCGGCGAGCGCCGCGAGGTCGTCGTCGTCGGCCGGGACCGGTGCCTGGGGCGGTGTGTGGAGGACCTGGCTCACATCCGCTGCTTTCGCTCGGGGGGAGGGGGTGCGGGCGTCGTCCGGCCCGTCGGCCGGCCGGTCCTTTGCCCCACGTTTCCTTACGCTTCTCTTCACGTTCTCTTACGTCGGGACGGGACCGTATCGTCGCAACGTGAGCGTAGGCCCAATCGGCGTCGGAACGCAACCGTTTCGTCGTGACGGATCGCGTCGGGACGGAACCGTTTCGTCGCGACGCGCCGGATGGTCACTTGCGTGGGGACGGGACCGTATCGTCGCAACGCCCTATGCTGGGCCGTATGACGACGAACGCCGAGGAGCCCCAGACGCGTCCGCGCCGCCGGACCCCCGCCGGAGCGGCGGTGCTCCGGGAGGATGTGACCGAAGCCATCCGTGCGGCCGTCTTCGAGGAGCTCGCGTCCGTCGGCTACGCGCGGATGTCCATCGAGGGGATCGCGCGCAGGGCGGGCGTCGGCAAGACCGCGGTGTACCGGCGCTGGAAGTCCAAGCTGCACCTGGTCCTCGACGTCGTCTCGGCGCTCGCGGTGATGGGCCTGCCGACGCCCGACACCGGTTCCCTGGAGGGCGATCTGCGGCTGCTCTACGAGGTGACCTCGCGGGCCCTGCGGCACCCGGTGGCCTCGCAGATCATCCCGGATCTGCAGGCCGAGGCGGCCCGGAACCCCGAGATGGCCGAGGCCGTGCAGAAGACCCTGCGCGAGGGCCAGGAGGGCGTGGCGCTCAAGATCCTGCTGGCGGCGGAGCAGCGCGGCGAGATCCGCGCCGGCTTCGACGGCGAGCTGGCGCTCGACCTGATCGCGGGGCCGCTGTACTGGCGCTCCGTGGTGATCCGCAGCCCGAAGCTGCCCAAGGAGTATCTGGCGGTCCTGACCAGGGCCACCGCCCAGGCTCTCAGGGCGCTGTGAGTATGCTGCGGTCCCCGGCCGCCGGCGGCCGAAAGGTGCGTCGCCGCCCGCGGTGACCGGAGTTGAGGCGGAACTGCCGTGAGAGTCGTGATCGCCGAGGACAACGCCCTGTTGCGCGAGGGACTCGTCCTGCTGCTGACGTCGGCCGGACACGAGGTGGTGGCCGTCGCCGGCACCGGTCCCGAGGTGCTTCCCGCGCTCCTGGAGCACCGTCCCGACGCGGCCGTCCTGGATGTGCGGATGCCGCCGGGCTTCCGCGACGAGGGCCTGCGGGCCGCCCTGGAGGCCCGCGCGCGGATCCCCGGCCTGCCGGTGCTGGTCCTCTCCCAGTACGTCGAGGAGTCGTACGCCGCCGAACTGCTCACCGGTGGCGCCAACGGGCTCGGCTATCTCCTCAAGGACCGGGTCGGCCGGGTCGACGAGTTCCTCGACGCGCTGGAGCGGGTCGCCGCCGGCGGTACGGCCCTCGACCCCGAGGTCGTCACCGAACTCCTCACCCGCCGCAAGGACTCACCCCTCGACTCCCTCACGCCCCGCGAACGCGAGGTACTGGCCCTCATGGCCGAGGGGCACGACAACGCGACCATCGCCAAGACCCTGGTCGTCACCGAACGCGCGGTCCACAAGCACATCGGCAACGTCTTCCTGAAGCTGGGCCTGCCGCCGAGCGACAGCGGGCACCGGCGGGTGCTGGCGGTACTGGCGTATCTGAACAACCAGTAGCGGCGCGCCGGTTCCGGTGTCCGTCCACGCCCAGGGCCCTCAGAAGGGTCCTAGTCCCGCGCCGCCCCCGGGTACCTCCGCACCCACCCCGCCCAGGCCGAGGTGATCATGTCCTGGACGTCGTGTTTGGCCCTCCAGGCCAGTTCGGTGGCGGCGAGGTCGGCGGAGGCCACGACCCGGGCCGGGTCGCCGGGGCGGCGCGGGGTGACCGTCGGGGGACGGTCGTAGCCGGTGAGCGCGTTGATGTGGTCGATCATCTCGCGCACCGAGACGCCCTCGCCGCGGCCGATGTTGACGGTGAGGTCGCGGCCTGGGGCGGAGCGCAGGGTGCGGGCGGCGGCCACATGGGCCTCCGCCAGGTCCACGACGTGGATGTAGTCCCGTACACAGGTGCCGTCGGGCGTCGCGTAGTCGTCGCCGAAGATGCGCGGGGGCGCGTTCTCCGTGAGTCTCTCGAAGACCATCGGGATGAGGTTGAAGACGCCCACGTCGGCCAGTTCCGGGCCCGCCGCGCCCGCCACGTTGAAGTAGCGAAGGGAGGCCGTGGCCAGGCCGGTCGCCCGGCCCGTCGCGCGTACCAGCCACTCGCCGGCCAGCTTGGTCTCGCCGTAGGGGGACATGGGGACACAGGGGGTGTCCTCCGTGACCAGGTCGACGTCCGGCATGCCGTACACCGCAGCGGAGGACGAGAACACGAAGGACGGCACCCCGGCCGCCGTCACCGCCTCCAGGAGGACACGCAGCCCCTCGACGTTCTCCCGGTAGTAGCGCAGGGGCAGGTCCACCGACTCGCCCACCTGCTTCTTCGCCGCCAGGTGGACCACCCCCCGCACCCCGTGCTCGGCCAGGGCCCGCGCCACGCGCTCGCCGTCCAGGGTCGAGCCCACCACCAGCGGCACCCCGTCCGGCACGCGCTCGGCGAAGCCGGTCGACAGGTCGTCGTACACGACGGCCCCCTCGCCGGACTCCGTCATCGCCCGTACGACGTGCGCCCCGATGTAACCGGCGCCGCCGGTGATCAGCCAGGTCATGTGCGGCCGTCCCCTCGGTCCCGTGATCTCCGTGTTCTCCGTGTGCGCGTATCAGTGAAGCAGGCGGCAGCGTCAGACGGGGACGGGCGGGGTGACGCCCCTGCTGTCGGGGGACACACGCGGTACGCGGGCGGGCGCCGCGGGCCGGGTCGAGCGCCACACGCGCGTGAACGACCAGACCGCGGCCGTCAGCAGCAAGCCGTTGCGGACCAGCATCAGGACGCAGCCCGTCCAGGTGCAGGCCATGACCTGGCCGTAGAGACCCGGATAGACGACCGCGCTGACCGCGGTCGCCGCCAGGATCAGCACCGCCACCGGGCGCTGGACGGTCTGGCGCGCCGTGAGGCAGACGGCGGCCAGGCCGACCAGCCAGATCATGTACTGGGGGCTGATCACCC
Organism: Streptomyces sp. NPDC005648; assembly: GCF_040605395.1. Taxonomy (NCBI): domain Bacteria; kingdom Bacillati; phylum Actinomycetota; class Actinomycetes; order Kitasatosporales; family Streptomycetaceae; genus Streptomyces; species Streptomyces sp. NPDC005648. The sequence goes on from NZ_JBEXCS010000019.1 coordinate 33,491, forward strand.
GGCTGGTGACGGTGAAGAGCAGAACGGCGCTCAGGGCGGCGTCGTACGGCGTCGCGGGCGTCCAGCGGCGGGCGCGCAGCCGCCACAGGAGCAGCAGGCCGAAGGCGACCGCGCTGAGGGCGAGACAGACATGGGCGACGGTCCTGACGTGCGGGCCGGCGAACTCGAAGGAGCCGTACTGGTAGCGCACCTTCCCCGGCCAGCCGGCGTGGGTCGCGAACGCGAGCACGGTGCCGCCCAGCGACTCGATCTGCACGCCCCGGCCACCCTGTTGACGCAGGAAGGAGAAGGGGTGGGCGAACAGGGCCGCCAGTACGCCGAGGACGACGGCCGCCGCACCGGCCGCCCAGCTCCACGCCGAGCGGGTCGCCCGGCCCCTCGGCACGCCCAGCAGCACCAGCACCGGCCACACCTTCACCAGCGCGCCCAGTGCCGCGAACACCCCGCACGCGCGCGTGGAGCGCGGCAACGTCAACAGGGAGATGACGGCCAGGGCCGTGACCTGGACGTCGTAGCGGGCGAGCGGGGTGTGCAGAAGCAGGGGCAGACCGCCCACCCACACCCAGGCGCCGAGGAGGGAGCGCCAGGGGCGGCCGCCGACGACGGTCAGTGCCGAGGCGATCGCCGCGTCGGCGGCGAGGGTGAGGACGACGAACGCCTGAAAGTACGTCAGACCCGGCAGCAGCGCGGGCGAGAGCAGGACCGCGCCCGCTCCCGGCGGGTACTGCCAGAGCGGGTCGTGGGCCGGGAAGGTGCCGTGCGCGAGGACGCCGTACCAGTGGTGGTACAGCCGCCACACCTCCCGCGCTACCGAGCCGTTGCCGAGCAGGGGCACGGCGTCATGGGTGAGCAGCCACAGCATCAGGGCACGGGTGGCGAGCCAGGCGGTGGCGAGGGCGAGACGCGCTTTGAGGGTGTTCGACGCGGCGTTCATCACGGCGGATCGTAAGCCGGGCGAATGGTGTGTGATTGCTAATACACCGTCAATCGTCGGTAAGAGCTCGCTAACGGCCCAAACCCAGCGGCGTGACGAGCGTTATCCAGGGCGTGGAGAACGACGCTTCGAGGCGGGCTCAGGTCATTGCCGTGGCGGTGCCGGCCGCCGTCATGCTCGGGCTGGGGCTGTGGGGCCTGGACCGCGGCGGAATGTGGGGCGACGAGAGCGTCAGCTATCTGGTCGCGCGGCGCACGGTGCCCCAGATCTGGCGGCTGCTGCACACCGTGGACGCCGTGCACGGCCTGTACTACCTGGGCATGCACTACGTCCTCGCCCTCCACCCCGGCGAGGTCGTGCTCCGTCTCCCGTCCGTCCTCGGCGCCGCGCTGGCCGCCGGCCTGATCGCCGCCCTGGGCAGCCGCCTGGCCCGCCCGCGCGTCGGCCTGTGGGCCGGCCTGCTCTACGCGATCACCCCGATGACCGGCCACTACGCGCAGGAAGGGCGGTCGTACGCGCTCGTCTCGGCCGGCGTGGCGGGCACCACGCTGCTCCTGGTCCGCGCCCTGCGCGAGCGCCGCACGCGCGCGTGGTGGGCGTACGGCGGCCTGCTCGCGCTCACATCCGTCCTGCACGAGCTGGCGGTCCTGGTGCTCCTCGCCCACGCGACGACACTCGCCCTCGCGCGCGTGCCGCGCGCGGTGTGGTTCGGCTGGGCGCGCGGGGCGGGCGCGGCGGTGGTCGTGCTGCTGCCGCTGGTGTGGGTGTCCGAGGGGCAGTCGGGGCAGGTCGCGTGGCTGCGCAGGCCCGGCCGGCCCCAGGTGGAGGAGCTGGTGCGCTCGTTCGCCGTCGGCGGGGCGGGGGCCGTGTTCTGGGCCTACGTCCTTCTCGTGGCCGTCGGCGTGTGGGCCGGCCGGCGCCTCACGGCGGTCGCGCTGCCGCTGCTGGTGCTGCCCCCGGCGACCCTCCTGCTCGCCTCACAGATCCAGCCGCTCTACGACGACCGGTATGTGCTGTACGCCCTCGCCGGCGCGCCCCTGCTCGCCGCGGCCGGCGCCGACCGGCTGCTGACGGCCGCCGTGGGCCTGCTGCCGGGTGCGTCGCCCAGGCCGCACCCCCACCCCCTGGTCGCGCTCGCCGGTGTGCTGGCCGTGGCGCTCGCCTTCGTCGACGGTCTGCCCCAGCAGCGCGCCGACCGGAAGGCCGACCACCGCCCCGAGAACTTCGCCGCCGTCTCCGCCGTCGTCGCCCGGCAGGCCCGGCCCGGTGACGCGGTGCTGTTCCTGCCCGCCTTCTGGCGGGTCGGTGCGCTGGCGTATCCGCAGGGCTACCGGGAGGCACGCGATGTGGCGCTCACCGAGTCCGGGCCCCGGTCGGGGACGCTGAGCGGTCTGGAGGCGCCGCCCGCCGAACTGCGGCGCAGGCTCGCGTCGGTGAACCGGGTCTGGGTCGTCGCCCCGGCGTATGTGCTGAAGTCGCGCCGGTATCCGAGCGATCCGACCGAGCGCCTCAAACTCGCCCTCGTGGAGGAGCACTTCACCCCCGTCGAGGACTACGGCAGCGGCCGCCGGATGACCCTCGGCCTGTACGTCCGCCGCTCATCGCTGTGAACCGGCCCAGCCGGCCGCCGCAGGCCGGCGGCTCACTGCTGTGAGCCCGCCTCCGACAGGGCCGCCGCGTCCAGGGCGACGGTGAGTTCGTCGAGGGTGGCGCGCAGGGCGCGGATCTCGTCGACGTCGAAGGTGGTGGCGGTAACGATCCGCCGCGGCACCTCCAGGGCGCGCTCGCGCATGGCCGAGCCCTCCTCGGTGAGCCCCACCTCGACCGAGCGCTCGTCGCGCGCGCTGCGCTCGCGCCGGACCAGACCGGCCGCCTCCAGCCGCTTGAGCAGCGGGGAGAGGGTGCCGGAGTCGAGGCGCAGGTGTTCCCCCAGCCTCTTGACCGGCAGCTCGCCGTGCTCCCACAGCACCAGCATCACCAGGTACTGCGGATAGGTGAGCCCGAGGTCCTTCAGGAGCACGCGGTACAGGCCGCCGAAGGCGCGCGAGGCGGCGTTCAGGGAGAAGCAGATCTGCTGGTCGAGTCGGAGCCAGTCGGCCGTGGGCGCCGGGGCCGGTGCGGGGGCGGGGGTCGGGGTCGGCGGGGTGTTCATGCCTCCAGGATAGCTCTTGTTCGCCATTTAGTTGTGCACAATTAAATTGTGTGGTCTACTTGTGGTCGTGAGGCGGCCGCGACAGAGCCGCCGAAGCACTGTGACTCGAGAGGGATGGTTTTCCATGGAAGCGCTCTACACCGCTGTCGCCACCGCCACCCACGGCCGTGACGGTCGCGCCGTCTCCAACGACGGCAGGATCGACCTGAAGCTGGCCCCGCCGGTGGAGCTGGGCGGCAACGGGGAGGGCACCAACCCCGAGCAGCTGTTCGCCGCCGGTTACGCGGCCTGCTTCGGCAGCGCCCTCGGCCTCGTGGGCCGTCAGGCGAAGGTCGATGTCACCGACGCCGCCGTCACCGCCGAGGTCGGCATAGGCAAGGAGGGCGAGGGCTTCGGTCTCAAGGTGACGCTGCGCGTCGAGCTGCCGGACACCGTGGACCAGGAGACCGGCCGCAAGCTGGTCGAGACGGCCCACCAGGTCTGCCCGTACTCCAACGCGACCCGCGGCAACATCGAGGTCGACCTCGTCATCGAGTAATTCCCCTGCGGTTTCCCGTCGACCCGCGCCGATATCCCGGCGCGGGTCGATTCCGTGATAGGCCATTCCACCATGTGGAGGCTTCCGTTCTGGTTCGCTGTCATCGCCCTGGCGTTCACCGTCGCGCAGTCGGCCGAAATCCAGGGCCGTGCCCGTATGGACACCCGCCAATACATCGCCCACAGCTACATGTTGCAGGGGATCGGCCGGGAAGAGGCCTCCCGGCGGGCGATGGAGTACTACTGCGACAGCGCGCGCGTGGGAACCGCCCGGCGTGACAGCGCCGATCTGGCCAACTACCGCAATCACCACGGCGGAGCGGCCACCTACCGAAGCTGCCGGACCCGCATGGAACGCGGTATCGAGAACGCCGCCCGGCGCACGGACATCACCGGCTACAAAGCCCTGTTCAGCGACCCGCGGGTCGCCGAGATCTTCGCTACCCGCCCCGGTTATCCGGCGTTCATCATCCCCTTCGTCAAGGCCTTCGGCCTGGTGCGCGGCCTGTGGCTGGCGGCGATCGTGGTGACCGTCGCGGCGAGTGGATTCGTGGTGCTGATCCTGCGCCGGCTGGGCGTCTGTGTCCCCCTCGCCCTGCTCGGCCAGATCCTCTACTACGCCCTCCAGACCGGCACGGATTCCATGCAGCCCATGTGCGAGGGACTGCTGCTCTGCCTCCTACTCGCCGGAATCCTCGGCTGCGTCCGAATCCTCCAGGGGCACATTCGCTCCGGTACGGCGATTTCCCTCACCGCGTTCACCGGGGCCGCCTGTGTGAAATACGCGCAGACCCTGCTGGCCGTCGCCGGAATCGCGGGTATGACGGCCCTGTTCCTGGGCGGACGGTGGCTGCGGCACCGGGAATTCCCCCGGCCGGAACGGCTGCTTCTCGCCACGACGGGCGCCTTCGTGACGGCACTTCAACTCGTCATCGTCGCCTTCGGACTGCCCAGCACCCGGGCCAGCCTCCATGAGCTGATGGCCGTCCACTACAGCAGACCCCTTCCCCCGCACCTGCTGCACCACTTCATCCGTCTGAGCGTCGGCTTCTGGCGGGAATGGCTGCGCGGCGGACTCGTCGAGCCCCTCGGTCTGCTGCTGCTCGCGGCCGGGGCGTGGGGCGCGCTGCGCCGGCACCGCTCGTTCGGGTTCCTGATCACCGGAGTCGCCGTCGCGGGATTCGTGAACCAGGCCGGACATCCCGAGACGGCCATGGGGCCGAGGCTGCTGGTGATGGCGACCCTCCTCCCCGTCTGCGGCATCCCGCTCCTCATCGAGAGCCACACCGGACGCCGGCACGAGAACGGGCCGGACCCGATGGTCCGGCCCTCCCGTCCGGGACCGCGAGTCCCGGCACCGCAAGGTCAGTTGTACTGAGGCAGCCGGGCCGATCCGTCGGCGGCCCGGGGGATGCTCACGGCCGCCCCCGCACCCGGACCCCGCGTCTCACCCAGCAGCACCTGTCGTACGACCCGCTCCGCCGCCCGTCCGTCGTCGAACTCGCAGAACCGCTCCCGGAAGAGGGACCGCAACGCCGTCGACTCCTCGTCCCGCCAGGTCCCCGAGGCGAACAGCCACGCCAACTCCCGGTAGGAGCGCGACACATGGCCCGGCGCCTCGGCGGTGATGTCGAAGTAGGCGCCCCGGCTGGCCGTGTACGCGCCCCAGTCGTCGGCGTGGACGACGATCGGCCGGTCCAGGTTGGCGTAGTCGAACATCAGGGCCGAGTAGTCGGTGACCAGCACGTCCGAGGCGAGCATCAGATCCTCGACGTGCGGCTCGTCCGTCGCGTCGACCAGGACGCCCCGCGCGTGCAGATCCGCGAGGCCGAGCCCGCGCGCCGTACCGGTCGCCAGCGTGGGGTGCAGCCGTACGACGAGGGTGTGGCCGGCACCCAGGTCCGCGGCGAACCGCGCCAGGTCGATCCGGTCCACGTGCCCGCCGCGCCGGTACTCGCGGCGGGTCGGCGCGTACAGCACCACGGTGTGGTCGGCGGGGATGCCGAGCCGCTCACGCACCGAGGCGCCGTGCCCGGCCGGCGGGGCGACGAGGATGTCGTTGCGCGGGCTGCCGGTCCGCAGCGACGCGAAGTGACAGGGATACGCCCGCTCCCACACCAGCTCCGAGTGCCGGTTGGCGACCAGGCTCAGATCCCAGCGGTCGGCCCGGTGCAGCAGCTTCGGCACGCTGTAGCCGTGCCGGGCACCGGGCTTGGCGAGCAGATCGGCACCCATGTACTTCAGCGGGGTGCCCTGGTGGGTCTGGATCAGGATCTGGCCCGGTCGTTTGACCAGACTGCCCGGCCAGTTGACGTTGTTCACCCAGTACGTGGCCCGCGCCATGACCGAGTGGTAGCGCCGCGAGCCGGGCAGGACGTGCTCGACGCCCTCCGGCACCGCGTCCACGTCCTCCTCGCGCACCACCCACACACCCCGCAACTGCGGCGCGATCTCACGGGCCTTGGCGTGAATGGCCCACGGGTCGCCCGAGACGCCCGCGTGATGGGAGGAGGAGTAGACGACCAGACGCGGATCGAGGGGGAGCCTCGACTGCGCCGCGTACCACGCACTCCGCCCGGACGCCGACGCCCTCGCCCCGACACGCCGCTTGCCCGCCCCCGCCAGCCCGCGCACCCCGCGCACACCCCGCAGGGCCGCGAAGGAGGCGTACGGCGCACTCGCCAACAGCCGCATCTCGGTGCCCCGTTCACCCTCCGGCACGGTGAAGCCCGCGGGGCGGTGACGGCGGTGGAAGGAGCGGATCTCGCGGTAGAAGTCGGCGCGGTCCGCCGGCCGCACCCGGTCCTGGCGGGCGATGACGTACAGCATGTGGTCCAAGGCCCGTTCGAACAGCAGCGGGCGCGCCCAGGCGAGGTCCTCGCGCTCCTCCAGGAACGTGAACAGGCCCTCGTACTGCGGAAAGATGTCGAAGTGCCTGCGCCCCGGCGTCCTGGTGATCGCGCCCTGCCGCCGCTGCCGGTACTCGACGCCGATCCGGTTCAGACAGACGATGCGCTCGGCCAGCACCATCGAGCGGTAGGTGACGGGCGCGTCCTCGTAGAGGCCGGGCGCGTACCGCAGGCCGTGCTCCTGGAAGAAGGCCCTGCGGTACGCCTTGTTCCAGGCGACCAGGAACAGATGGACGTACTGCGGGCTCTGACGCAGGTCGAAGGCGTCCTGGCCGGCCGCGGCGAGCAGGGCGGAGGCGTCGCTGGGGCCGCCGCGGCCCCACCAGTGGGTGCGGATGTGGTCGAAGACCAGGATGTCCGGATCCTCGGCCGACTTCAGCCGGTCGGCCACGGCGGCCAGCAGGCCCGGCGTGTAGAAGTCGTCACTGTCGAGGAAGAGGACGTAGTCGCCGCGCGCCTGCTCCAGACCGGCGTTGCGGGCGCCGCCGAGGCCGACGTTCTCGGGCAGGTGCAATACCCGCACCCGCTCGTCGCGCGCCGCGTACTCGTCGAGGATCTCGCCACAGCCGTCCGGCGAGCGGTCGTCGACGGCGATCACCTCGAAGTCGGGATACGACTGCCCGAGCACCGAGTCGAGACACTCGTGCAGATAGCCCTGCACCTTGAAGACGGGGACGATGATGCTGAAGCGGGGCACGTCAGCTCCTTGCGAGGGTCGTCGCGGCGGGGGCGGGCAGGCGCTCGGCGAGCGGGATCACCGGCGGGATCGCCTCGGGTGGCTCGCCCAGCAGCACCCGGCGTACGACGCGTTCGGCGGCGCGTCCGTCGTCGAACCCGCAGAACCGCTCCCGGAACGCGGCCCGCGCGGCCCGGGACTCCGGTCCGGCCCAGGAGCCGTCGCGGAAGACCCGCGCCAGCTCCTCGGGCGTCCGGGCCACCGGCCCCGGCGGCAGCTCCATCAGGTCGAAGTAGACGCCTCGCGTCTCCCGGTAGACGTCCCAGTCGTCGGCGTAGACGACCATCGGCCGGTCCAGGTTGGCGTAGTCGAACATGATCGAGGAGTAGTCGGTGATCAGCGCGTCGGCGGCCAGGCACACGTCCTCGGAGGAGCGGTGCGCGGTGACGTCGATGATCCGGCCGGTGTTCTTCGAGGCGCCCCGGTCGTAGAAGTAGTGCGCGCGCAGAAGCACCACCACGTCGTCGCCGGCCTCCTCGCAGAACGCCTCCAGGTCCAGGCCGGCCTCGAAGCCGGTGTGGTAGTCGCGGTGGGTGGGGGCGTACAGGACGGCGGTGCTGCCCTCGGGGACCCCCAGCTCCCGCCGGACACGGGCCACGTCGTCCGCGGTCGCCGTGTAGTAGACGTCGTTGCGCGGATAGCCGTATTCCAGGGTCTCGTGCGCGGCCGGGAAGGCGCGTTCCCACATCCGGGTGGAGTGGGCGTTGGAGGTGAGGTTGTAGTCCCAGCGGTCCACGCGGGCCAGCAGCCCCGCGAAGCTGCCGGTCGCGGCGGCGACCACGGGGTAGGCGGCCTGGTCGACGCCCATCTTCTTCAGCGGGGTGCCGTGCTGGGTGGAGAGGTGGACACTGCCCTCGCGCTTGACCACGGCGTCCGCGAAGTTCGCGTTGTTGATCAGGTACTTGGCGCGGGCGAGGACGTCCCAGTACTTCGCGCTGCCCATCACCGCGTACTCGATGTCCTTCGGCACGGTGTGCGCCTGGTCCGGCTCGACCAGGAACACCGCGCGCAGCTGCGGGGCGAGTTCGCGGGCCTTGGCGTGGATCGCGGCCGGGTTGCAGGCGTAGCCGCGGCCCCAATAGGCCGAGTACACCACCAGATCGGGGTCGATCGGGCGGCGCAGGGCCAGACGGTAGCGAAGGCGGGTGCGCAGGCCCTTGGGACGGGGAAGGGCTTCGAGGACCCGGACCGCCGACTGGTTGACACCGCGCAGGGCGCGGAAGGCCGCGTACGAGTTGGCCGCCAGCAGCCGGTGCTGTACGCCGAGACTGCCCGGCGGGGTGCGGAAGCCGGCCGGGCGGTGATGGCGGTAGAGCCGGTTCGCCCGGCGGAAGAAGGCGCGGCGCCCGGCGGTGAGACGGCCGGGATGGGCCGCCGTTTTCAGGACGGCGGCGAAGAGGTGGTCGAAGAGGGGGACCAGTCGCTCCTCGTGCAGGGCGAGTTCGGCCGCACGGGTCAGCACCAGCTCGACGTGGTCGAGGAGTTCGAGGTGGTGCTCGCCGGGCAGGCTCAGCCGGTTGCCCTGCCGGCGCGCCAGATGCCGTACGACGACCTGACGCAGCACCGCGGCCTTCTCCGCCCGCAGCGCGACCAGACCGGCGAAGCCGACGTCGGTGAAGTGGCCGTCCGGGAAGGCCAGTCGGTGATCGCTCAGGAAGGCACGGCGGTAGAGCGCGCTCCATGCCGGGAGCTGCACACCGGTCAGTTGGGGGACCTGGTCCGGTGAGAAGGCGCCGTCCGGGGTCTTCGGCAGGAGCTGGGCGGCCGGGTTGGTTGGCTCGCCCTCCCACCAGGGGACGCGCTCGTGCTCGACGTACAGGACGTCCACGTCGCCGGTGTCGGTGAGGCGTGCGTCCAGTGCCGCGAGCGCGCCCGGCACCAGGGTGTCGTCGCCGTCGAGGAACAGCAGATACGCGCCTTTCGCCGCCCGCGCCCCCGTGTTGCGCGCTCCGGCGAGACCGGCCGAGGGCGGTGAGTGCACGGGGCTCACACGGGCGTCCCGCTCGGCGTACCCGGCGGCGACGTCCGCCGCGGGGGCGTCGGGGGCGTCGCAGACCGGGATCAGCTCGAAGTCGCCGTAGGACTGCGCGAGGACGGAGTCCAGCGCCTGGGACAGACGGCCGGCCACCCCATGGGACGGGACGATGATGCTGAAGCGGGGCATTCTGCTCTTTCTCTCGTGGTTCGTGAGGAGTACCGGGGGCCGTTCAGAAGAGGCCCCGGCGCCCCGGCCGCCCTGTGGGACGCCAGGTGGACGGCCGGGTCGGTGTGGGCCGGGACGGGCTGGAGGGCATACGGACTCCCCGGTGTGAGAACGGCGTTCAGAGGCTGTCGGTGACGGTCAGGGGTCCGCCGGGCTGGGGCACGGTGGTCTGCGGGGCGCGCGTGAGGCTCGCCGCGGTCGAGGGGACGGGGTGGCGGTCGGCGAGCGGGACGACCGGCGGGAGACCGGTCTCGCCCGACACCACATGGCGTACGACCCGTTCGGCGGCGCGTCCGTCGTCGTACGGGCAGAAGCGCTCGCGGAACGCGGTGCGCAGCTGGGTGGAGCGGGAGCCGCGCCAGTGGCCGGTGGCGAAGATGTCGATCAGCTCGTCCTCGCTGCGCGCGACCGCGCCCGGCGGGCAGGAGCGCAGATCGAAATAGGTGCCGCGGGCCGCCTCGTACGCCTCCCAGTCGGCCGTGTGGATCACGATCGGGCGGTCCAGGTTGGCGTAGTCGAACATCAGGGACGCGTAGTCGGTGAGCAGGGCGTCCGAGGCGAGGCAGAGGTCCTCGACGCCCGGATGCCCGGTGACGTCGATGATCCGCGCGCTGTGCGGGACGGGGCCGTGGGTGCGCGCCAGGACGACGAAACGGGGGCCCAGACGGCGCAGGACGCGCTCCAGGTCCAGGGGGCAGAACTGGGTGCGGCGGTAGTCACGGGGGGTCGGGGCGTAGAGGATCGCGACCGTGTCGTCGGGGATGCCGAGCGCGGCGCGGACGCGGGCCACGTCGGCCGAAGTGGCCTTCTGGAACACGTCGTTGCGGGGGCTGCCGTATTCGAGGGTGGTGTAGCCGCCCGGGTGGACGCGCTCCCCGACGAGGGTGGAGTGACGGTTGGCCGACAGGACGTAGTCCCACTGGTCGACGCCGCGCAGAAGCTTCTCGAAGTCCAGGTCGCGCGCGGCGGCCGGGCGTTCCTGGAGGTCGAGGCCCGTATGGCCCAGGGGTGTGCCCTGCCCGCTCTGGACGAGGATCTGGCCCCGGCGCTTGACCAGGCGGGACGCGAAGCCGGTGTCGCCGACCAGGTACTTGGAGCGGGCCAGCGCGGTCCAGTGGGCGGCGGTGTCCGGGTGGGCGAGCCAGGCCGTACGGATGTGTGGGGCGAGGGCGCGGAAGGCCTCCTCGAGGGCGGCCGGGGTGCCGCCGCGGCCGTCGGCCGAGGTGAACACGGCCCGGTCGGCGCGCAACGGGAGGCGGAGCTGGACGCGGTAGTGGGCGCGCAGGGCCAACGCCCGTGCCGTGCGCAGGAGTCCGACGGCCAGTTTGGTGGTACGACGGCGGGTGGCCGCCGCCCGTTGCAGGGCGCGGTAGGTGCGGTGCAGACCCCAGCGGATCAGGGCGTGGCGCGGGGGGACGCGGACACCGGGGACGCGGTGGCGTCGGTAGTGGGCGCGGGCCCTGCGCAGGAACTCGGCGCGGGTGCCGCGCGGCAGACGGTCGCGGCGGGCCAGGATCTTCGTCAGGTGGTCGACCATGCGGCGGAACAACACCGGGCGCCAGCGCGCGAGTTCGGGGCGCCGGGCGACGTAAGCGAAGACCCGGTCGTACTGCTCGAAGACGTCGAAGTGCCTGCGGCTGGTGGTGGAGAGGATGTTGCCCTGGCGGCGCTGGCGGTAGTGGACGCAGACCCGGTCGAGCGTCGAGATCGAGCCGGCGGTCATCAGGACCGGGAACGTCCACGGGGTGTCCTCGTAGAAGCCGGGCGGGAACGCGAAGTGCTCGCGCTCGACGAACTCCCGCTTGTACGCCTTGTTCCAGGCCACCATCAGCAGATGCAGCAGCCCCGGGCGGTCCTCCAGCCGGAAGGGGGTCGGGCCCTGCTCGGTGAGTTGCACGGAGACGACGTTGCGGACCGTCTCGCCCGTCCAGAACGTGCGGGCGTAGTCGTAGACCAGCACGTCCGGCTCGCCGGTCTCCTTCAGCCGGTCGGCGATCGCGAGGAGGGCGTGCGGGGTGAGGGTGTCGTCGCCGTCGAGGAAGAGCAGGTAGTCGCCGGTCGCATGCCGGATGCCGGCGTTGCGGGCGCCGCCCAGGCCCTGGTTCTCGGGCAGGTGCAGGGGGCGTACGCGCGGGTCGCGGGCCGCGAACTCGTCGATGATCGCGCCGGATCCGTCGGGTGAGCGGTCGTCGACCGCGATCAGCTCCAGATCGGGGTACGACTGCGTCAGCACCGATTCCAGGCATTCGTGCAGATACGCCTGAACCTTGTACGCGGGGACGATGACACTGAACCTGGGCAAGGCACATCCATGGGGTCGGCGCGGACGACGGGGCCTTGCCCGGGAACGGCCGATGGAGTGACTTGGTTACGGTTTCGTACGTCATAAGGGGGACGCCGGGTGAACGGCGTCCCCCTTTTCCGGTTCGCTGCGGGCTACTTGACCGCGCCCGCCATCACGCCCGAGACGAACTGCCGCTGGAACGCGAAGAACACGGCCAGCGGGATCACCATGGAGATGAACGCGCCGGGTGCCAGGACGTCGATGTTGTTGCCGAACTGCCGTACCTGCTGCTGGAGTGCGACCGTCAGGGGCTGTGACTCGGAGTCCGAGAACACCAGCGCCACCAGCATGTCGTTCCACACCCAAAGGAACTGGAAGATGCCGAGCGAGGCGATCGCCGGGGCGCCCAGGGGCAGGACGACGGTCAGGAACAGCCGGGTCTCGCCGGCACCGTCCAGCCGTGCCGCCTCCAGGAGTTCGCGCGGGATCTCCGCGAAGAAGTTCCTCAGCAGGAAGATGGCGAACGGCAGTCCGAAGCCGACGTGGAAGAGGACCACGCCGATGATGTCGCCGAAGATCCCGATCCTGCCGAACAGGTCGGCGAGCGGGATCAGGGCGATCTGGACGGGGACCACGAGCAGCGCCACCACGACCAGGAACCACCAGTCACGGCCCTTGAAGTCCATCCAGGCGAAGGCGTATCCGGCCATCGCGCCCAGGAACACCACGAGCAGGGTGGCCGGGACCGTGATCCAGACGGTGTTGAACAGGGAGTGGGTGATCGCGTCGTTCTCCAGCAGCGACCTGTAGCTCTTGGCGGTGAGCTGACCCGGCGCGGTGAACACCTTCCACCAGCCCGAGGCGGCGATGTCGGTCGGGTCGCGGAACGACGACACCAGCAGACCGAAGGTCGGCACCAGCCAGAACACGGCCACCAGGATCAGGAAGACGCGCAGCACCCCGCCGCTCGCGCCGCTCGCCACCTTGGCGGCCAGCGAGCGCTTGGCGCGTACGCCCGTGTCGAGGGTGGTCACCGCTGACGCTCCCTTCGCAGACGCCGGATGTTCACGAACATCACCGGCAGCACGAGCAGCAGCAGGATCACACCGATCGCACTGCCCACGCCCTCGTTGCCCCCGCCGCCGAACGACGACAGGAACAGCTGCAGCGCGAGGACGTTGGCGTCGTCCTGACTGGGCTGCGGGGCGATGATGTACACCAGGTCGAAGACCTTCATCACGTTGATCATCAGCGTGATGAGGACGACGACCAGGACGGGGGAGAGCAGGGGGACGGTGACCCGCCGGAACACCTGCCACTCGTTCGCCCCGTCCACGCGGGCCGCCTCCAGCAGATTGCGGTCGACTCCCGCGAGGCCCGCCGCGATCAGCACCATCGCGAAGCCCGCCCACATCCAGACGTACGCCCCGATGATCGCCGGGGTGACGAGGGTCGGCCCGAGCCAGTCGATGCCGTTGTACGGCGCCGAGAAGTTCGAGGCCGGCAGCCGGAGCCGGGCCCCGTCGGCCTCGGCCGGGAGGGTGAAGGTGCCGTCCGCGCCGCTCTTGGCGGAGGCGACCACCTTGCCGTCCTTGACGGCCTCCACCTTGACGCCCTTGAGCGCCTTCTCACCGGGGTCGACCCTGCCCTTCGTGCCCCCGCCACCGAGCTTGAAGTCCAGCCAGACGGTGCCGGTGACACCGGAGCCGCTCGCCGCCTTCGCGTTCTCGGGGTTGCCGGGAAGCTTGTTGGGCGCGATGCCCACCAGCGGAAGCAGCGCGGGAGTACCCGCGTGCACGGTGCCGGTGGTGGTGAACGAGCCGCCGCCGGAGGGCCTCAGATCACTCGCCGTCGCGTTCGGACGGGCGTCCGGATAGACGGACGGCGACACGAAGGTGTCGTGGATCGACTTCGCCACCGCGTTGGCGGCGCCCAGGTTGGGGTCCTGCTCGTAGACCAGCCGGAAGATGATCCCGGCCGCGAGCATCGAGATCGCCATCGGCATGAAGACGATCAGCTTGAACGCCGTTCCCCAGCGCACCCGTTCGGTCAGCACCGCGAAGATCAGACCCAGCGCGGTGACGATCGCCGGCGCCACCGCGACCCAGATGGCCGTGTTGCGTACGGCGGTCAGCGTCGCGTCGTCGGAGAAGATGTCGCCGTAGTTCTTCAGCCCGACGAAGCCCGAGCCGTCGGCGTCGTAGAGGCTGCGCCAGATCGAGTACCCGATCGGGTAGACCACGAGCGCCCCGAGAAGCACGAACGCGGGCAGCAGGAACAGCACCGCCACCCACAGCCGCGTCCCCGTGACGCTCTTGCCCGGTTCGGCGGCGGGCGTCGGCAGTGCGCCGGCGCCCCCCGTCGAGTTCGCCACAGATGTCATCGCCGGCCGTCAGCCCGCGCCGTACGCCTTGGCCGCGTCGGCCTCCAGCTTCTGCTGGGTGCCCGCGATGTCCTTCGGGTCGCGCAGGAAGTCCTGCAGGTCCTTCCACTCGCCGACACCGGCCGTGCCGCCGAAGGCCGCCGGGGCCTGGTCGGACATGTCGAAGCGGAAACTGTCACCGGCCGCGAGCAGTTGCTGCGCGATCTGCTTGGTGATGGCGTCCTTGTACGACGACATGTCCATCTCCTTGTTCGGGGAGAGGATGCCGCCCTGCGCCGCCCAGATCTGGGCCGCGTCGGTGGAGGCCAGGAACGTCAGCAGGGCCTGGGCGCCCTGGCCGCTCTTCAGCGCCACGGCGACGTCACCGCCACTGACCACGGGCGCCTGCGAGCCGACCGCCGGGAACGGGAACACCTTCGCGTCCGTGCCCAGCTTCGCCTTGGTGTCGCCGTTGATGTTCGCGGCGACGAAGTCACCCTCGAAGACCATCGCCGCCGGCGTGGACCCCGAGAAGGTCTGGGTGACCGACTTCGGGAACTCCGTGTTCAGCGCGCCCTTGGTGCCGCCCGCGATCAGGTCGTTCTTGCCCCAGAGCTGGGCGAGCGTGGTGAGGGCGTCCTTGACGGAGGGGTCGGTCCACTTGATCTTGTGGGCGGCCAGCTGGTCGTACTTCTCCGGACCCGCCTGTGACAGATAGACGTTCTCGAACCAGTCGGTCAGGGTCCAGCCGTCCGCGCCGCCGATCGAGACGGCCGGTGAACCGGCGTCCGAGAGGGTCTGCGCGGTCTGCAGGAAGTCCTTCCAGGTCTTGGGCGCGGTCTTGATGCCGGCCGCGTCGAAGGCCTGGGTGTTGTACCAGACCAGGGACTTGTTGGCGGCCTTGGCGTACACGCCGTACTGGGTGCCCTTCCAGGCGCCCAGATCCACCCATCCCTTGCTGAAGTTCTTCGTCAGCTGGGCCTTGGCGTCCGCGCCGAGCGGCTTCAGCCAGCCCTTGTCCGCGAACTGGTGCAACACCCCGACCTGCGGCAGGAACGCGACGTCCGGCGGCTTGCCGCCCTGGATCTTGGTACCGAGGAACGTGGACGTGTTGTTGCCCGTCGGAACGAAGTTGATCTTCGCGCCGGTCCGCTTCTTGAACTCGTCCATCACCTTCATGAAGTTGGCCTGCTCGGCACCCGTCCAGACGGCGGCGACCTCCAGCGTCTGGCCGTTCAGCTTCGGAAGCTTCAGCCCGCTGCTGCTCTCCGAGCCGCCTGTGCCGCCGCTCTTGTCCTTGTCGCTGCCTCCGCAGCCGCTCAGTACGAGGGCTCCCGCCAGAAAGGCGGTTGCGATCGCGGCGGCCCTGCGATTCCGGTTGTTGCTGCTCGTGCGCATCACTGCCCCGTTCATCGTTACTCGTCGAACGTCGAGCGCTGTCCCGTGCGAACTGGTCTACGCCGACGGGTGGGGGGCGGCAAGAGTGCGTCCCGTGTCAACCTGGAGATCGTGACCGGCCTGTAATTAGGTGCCCCTTGAACGCCGGACGGGCCAACGCCGCCCGGCGCCCACAGGAGTGACGGAACCTCACGTCCACGGAAGTGACGGAACCTCACGTCTACAGAAGTGACGGGACCTCAGCCGCCGCGACCTCGCGGGCCGCCCGCTCCAGGGCGCTCGCCAGCAGGGCGAGGTCCGTCGGACCGTTGCCCAGTTCCCGTACGGGTCTGCGGGTGGGCGGATCGCCCATGCGCTGCCAGTCGAGGGGGACGACCGTCGGGCGCAGGGTGGCCGTTCTCGGGATGCGGCCCGTGACCCGGCCGCCCTGGAACGGAGTCGAGCGGCCGTCGGCCCAGGTGAGGCGGCCGCGGCCGGGAGCCGGCTCGTCGGGTCCGGAACCCGGGGTCTCCAGCGTCACCCGCAGGGTCGCCCTCCGGGCCGGCTCCGTCTCCGAGGTACGGCCGCCCGGGCCCGCCGCGGCGACCAGATGGACGCCCAGCCGGGCGCCGTCCCTCGCCACGGCCTCCAGCGCGCGTATGACCGAGCCCGCCGCCGGACGGCCCGGAGAGCCGAGGGCGGGGGAGACCAGGGCGTCCAGGTCGTCCACGACCACGACCAGACGGGGCAACGGCGGGGCGGCCTCCGTCCGCTGACGTGCCGCCGCCGGGCGCAGCCGCATGGTCGAGCTGGGCGGGGTGTCCAGATCGCCGGTGGCGGTCGTGCCGGGGGCCGGGGTGGCGCGGGCCGGGGTGCGCTCCGGGGTGGCGCGCTGGGCGACCATCCGGCCCGTGAGCTCCCGGCCCGTGTGCCACTCGGCGAAGTCGGAGCGGCCCAGGAGCTCGGCCCGCCGCTTCAGCTCCGCGCTCAGGGACTGCGCGAACTCCCGCATGCGGACGGGGTCGTTGGCGGTGAGATGGGTCGTCACATGCGGAACGTCGGTACACACGCGCAGACCGTCGCCGTGTCCGCCGCCCGCGCTCACACTGTCCCTGCCGTCCATCAGGACGATGCCGAGCCGGTCGGGGCGCTCGGCGGCGGCGAGCGAGGCGACCACGGCCCGCAGCAGCTCCGTACGGCCGCTGCCCGCCGGGCCCTCGACCAGCAGATGCGGCCCGTCGGCCGGCAGGTCCGCGGCGACCGGGCCGCGGGGACCGGCCCCGAGCACGGCCCACGCGCGCCCGCCGAGCGACTCCGTGTCGTCCGCGGCGTCCGCCCAACGCGCCATCAGCGACGCCGGGGTGGCCCGGGCCAGCCCCAACTCGTCCAGCAGCCTGGCCGACTGGGGAAGCGGCACGGACACCCGCGTGTGCCGCTCGCCGCCCGCCCCGTCCCGCCGCAGCGGCGCGAGGGCCCGCGCGAACCGCTCGGCCCAGGGGAGCGAGACGGCGTCCACGGTGGCCATGGTGCCGGGGGCGATGAGAGCGGGGCCGGGATGGGCGGGGGAGTCGAAGGCGCGGGCGCGTCCGCCTGCGGGGGGGCCGGAGACGCCGGTGCGAGTGCTGGGAGCCGAGGGTGCGCCGGTGCCGGTCCTGGGGGCCGGGGGTGTGTCGGTGGAGTCGTGAGGTGTGCTCGCGCCCGCTCCGTGGGCCGGGGATGAGCCGGCCGGCTGGGAAGCGGCGGTGTTTCGGGTGCCCCGGGCGCCGGTGTCCCAGGCGGCCTCATGGCTTCCGGTTCCTCGGCCTCCCGCCTCTCCCCGCGCTGCCGTCCCGGCGGGGTCGGCGACACGTCCGGACGCTCCGGGTCGTCCCGGTCCTGCGAACGCTTCGGGCCCTCCAGGTCCTACGAGCGCTTCCGACACTCCGGAGGCCTGCGGTCGGCCCGGCACACCGGGTGCACCCGGTGCACCCGGTCCCGGCGCCGCACCGGATGCCCGCGTCGCTCCCGCCGCCACCCCCGGGCCGCTCGGGCCCGCTCCGTCGCCGGAAGCCGTCACGCCACCCCCGGCCGGTGCCCCCGCCCCGCCCCGGGCCACCCGCATCAGCCGCAGTGCCGTCGCCACATCGCCGCTCAGCAGCGCCACCGCGCCGCACTCGCGGAACGCGGGGGCGACCTCGCAGGCCGCCTCGTACGTCTCCGACACCGGTGAGGAGGGTGACGCGGAGACCGTCTCGGCGAGGCAGACGACGTGGATACCGGCCTTCGGGCCGTCCAGTGCCAGCCGCGCGACCGCCTCCCGCACGGCCGCGCCGCCGGGGTCACCGTCCACGACGACCACGGTGTACGGGCCGGCGAAGCCCGGCGTCTCGTCGGCGCCGTCGTCGGCGAGGGCCCAGGAGGGGCGCCGGACGGCTGCCCGGGTCTCGCCCTGGCGGGACGGAGCGCGGGACGCGGGAGCCGGGATCGGGCCCGACTCCGCCAACTGGTCCTCCAGGCGCCGTAGCAGCTCGTCCGTGCGGGCCGTGGCCTGTTCGCGGTCGTAGGCGAGCAGGAGACGGCAGTCCTGGCCGTGGGCCGGGCGGAGGTGGGGGAGCCAGCCGAGCCAGGACCACTCCGCCGTGCGCTCCTCCAGGGGGCGGGAGCGGTCCGCGCTGATCAGGACCAGCTCCAGCGCCTCCGGCGAGTGCAGCGCGGCCAGTTGGGCCACCACCGCGCGGCCCAGTCCGGCCAGGCGGGTGCGGGGGCCGGCGAGGCCCAGCGCACCGACCTCGCGCAGATCCGTGGTCACCGGGACCGCGGGCAGCAGACCGGAGCCGTCGGGTGCCGCCCGGTCGGCGGTGCCGAGCCGCACGGTGAGCGCCTCCGGGTGCCCGGGGCCGCGCTCCCACAGCCGGGGGCCGGGGCCGAGCGCCGTCAGCAGCAGCGTCGCGGGGTCCGGCCAGATCTCCGGGAGTTGAGGTCCGCCGGCCGGCGCGGGGCCCGCGGCCGGCGCCGGGGCGTCCTCGGCGCCGTACGCCTCACTCTCGGGCGCGGTCTGCTCCCCGCGCCCGCCGGCGAGTTTCCGCGCCCAGGCGGAGAGGCCGCCCCGCTTGCGCAGGCCCTCGGGGAGGTCGGTGCCGCGCAGGGGTGTGCCCTTGCGGCGGCCGGTGTCGGAAACGGCCCCGGTGTCGGTGCGGTCGGCCTCGTCCCCGGTGGCTCCACGCGTGCGCGTACCCGAGGGTTCGCCGTCGGGTGCCGGGTCGTGGGCGGCCGTCGGAGCGGCAGGTGTGTTCCGGGTGAGGGCGCCGAACCGTCCCGCGTGGGTGTCACCGGCTCCCGTCTCGCGCCGCTCGATGCGCGGCGCTCCGCCCTGCCCCGGCACGATCGGTGCCTCGACCGAGCCGTGCCCCTGGGGCGCACGCACCCCGTGCGAGGGGGTCGCCGGGCCGCCGCCGTCGGCCACGCGCGCGTGGGGCGCGGTGTCGCCGCTCCTCGGGGCTGGCGGAGCGTCGGCTCGCGCGCCCCCGGTCTCCACGACGGCCCCGGCCTCGTCCCCGCAGGGGACCCGTACGCACCCCTCCCCGTCCGCCACCGTCCGCACCCGCGCCCCCGGCCCCCCGGCCGGTGTCAGGCGCAGGGCCGACTCGCCGATCCTCAGGAGGGCGCCCGGCGCGAAGCGCACCGCGCGGGGGCCCACCCGGGTGCCGTCCAGCGTGGTGCCGTTGGTGGAGTCGAGGTCGGCGACCGAGACATGGCCGTCGGCGGCGACCGTGACGGCGCAGTGGAAGCGGGAGACGTCCGGGTCGTCCAGCGGGACATCGGCGTCGGCGGAGCGGCCGATGCGGATCTCGCCGCCGTGCAGCAGGTGGACACCGCCCGCGTCCGGGCCCGCCACGACGTGCAGCTGGGTCGGCGCGTCGTCCAGCTCGGGATGGGCCTCGGGCTCCGCCGGGGCGCCCAGGGACAGCACCGCGCCGTCGATCAGCGGGGGCTCGCCGAGGGTGCTGCGGCGGTCGTCCAGCCGCTCCGCGCCCGCGTAGAGCACCACCGCCCCGCTTCCGGGGGCGCCGCCGCCCTCGCCGGAGACCGCCGAGGCCAGTGCCGACGCCACCGCGGCCAGGGCCGTACCCGCGGGGGCCGTGACCAGCACGTCACAGCTCGCGGTGCGGCCCCGCGCCCGCTCGGGCGGGCCCAGCGGGTCTACGACGGTCAGCCGGATCTGCATCGCCGTCAGCGGTCCCTTCTGCGCGGGCGGCGCGGAATCCCCCCACCCCACACGAGCATTGCGGCCAGTACGGAAAGCATCCTCGCACCTGCCACTGACAACACACCCCCGCCCCGGTCCCAAGTGATCTTGATTGGTCAGCTCTGCCCCCAAAAGTGCCTGACCAGTGATGCGCGGGTGATCACTTGAGATCGGTCACGTCCGCGCTCGGGCAACCGGCCGACCGGAGCGAGCGTCTTTTCTTCGAACAAGGATGGGAAGCGGAACGTAAGAGGCACAGAAAGATGACCGCGCGGAAGATCGGCCGGAAGGCAGCGCGGATGACAGTGCGGGAGGCATGGAAAGCGGACAGGATGCCGCCCCGGGCGGCGGCACTACAGTGGACCGGAACACAGGCAAGCAAGCAGGGAGCGCATGACGTGCGGCCGGTAGGCAGCAAGTATTTGCTCGAGGAGCCGCTCGGACGCGGCGCCACGGGCACCGTCTGGCGAGCCCGCCAGCGGGAGACCGCGGGCGCCGAGGCAGCCGTGCCCGGCCAGCCCGGCGAGATGGTCGCGATCAAGGTCCTCAAGGAGGAGCTCGCGAGCGACCCCGACATCGTGATGCGGTTCCTGCGCGAGCGTTCCGTCCTGCTGCGCCTGACCCACCCGAACATCGTGCGGGTCCGCGACCTGGTGGTGGAGGGCGATCTGCTGGCGCTGGTCATGGACCTCGTCGACGGCCCCGACCTGCACCGCTATCTGCGCGAGAACGGCCCCTTCAGCCCCGTCGGCGCGGCCCTGCTCACCGCCCAGATCGCCGACGCGCTCGCCGCCAGCCACGCCGACGGGGTCGTCCACCGCGACCTGAAGCCGGCCAACGTCCTGCTCGCGCAGAACGGCGGCCAGATGCACCCGATGCTCACCGACTTCGGCATCGCCCGGCTGGCCGACTCCCCGGGGCTGACCCGCACCCACGAGTTCGTCGGCACGCCCGCGTATGTGGCGCCGGAGTCCGCCGAGGGCCGCCCGCAGACCTCCGCCGTCGATGTCTACGGCGCGGGCATCCTGATGTACGAGCTGGTCACCGGCCGTCCCCCGTTCGGCGGAGGGTCGGCCCTGGAAGTCCTGCACCAGCACCTGAGCGCCGAGCCGCGCCGTCCCTCCACCGTCCCGGACCCGCTCTGGACGGTCATCGAGCGCTGTCTGCGCAAGAACCCGGACGACCGCCCCAGCGCCGAGAACCTCGCGCGCGGGCTGCGCGTCGTCGCCGAGGGCATCGGTGTGCACGCGAACTCCGCGCAGATCGCCGCCGCGGAGGCCGTCGGCTCACTGCTCGGCCCCGATCTGGCGCCGGCCGCCGTCCCCGGCTCCGCCGACCCCACCCAGGTCCTCCAGCACGGCGCGGGCGCCTACGACCCGAACGCCGCCACCAACGTCCTGCCCACCACCGGCCGGCCCGGTCCCGTCGGTGCCGCCGACCCGACGGCCGTACTCCCCAACACCGGGGCGGCCGACCCCACCGCCGTCATGCCGCCGATGCCCCAGGGGCAGCCGGGACAGCAGGGGCAGCAGCCCGAGCAGCCGCACCCCTGGCAGAACCAGCTGCGCGCGGCCCGCGACCGCAACGAGCAGACGCAGGTCCAGTACCTCGACCCGAACGAGGACCCGCTGCGCCGCCGCCCCC
Source organism: Streptomyces sp. NPDC005648 (assembly GCF_040605395.1). Taxonomy (NCBI): domain Bacteria; kingdom Bacillati; phylum Actinomycetota; class Actinomycetes; order Kitasatosporales; family Streptomycetaceae; genus Streptomyces; species Streptomyces sp. NPDC005648. Next base: position 54,854 of record NZ_JBEXCS010000019.1, read on the forward strand.
AGCGCCAGGTGGCCCGCCCGCAGCAGCCGCCGCAGCGCCCCCAGCAGCAGCGGCCGCAGCAACGGCCCCCGCAGGGCGGACAGCAGGGTTACGGCTATCCGCAGCAGCAGCCCCAGCAGTACGCCCCGCCGCAGCACCGGCAGCCGCAGCGGTACGCGCCTCCGCCGGAGCAGCAGCGGCCCACGCGTGAGCCCCGCCAGCCGCGGCAGCCCAGCCCCAACCGGATGAAGATCCCCGGTCTCGGCTGCCTCAAGGGCTGCCTGTTCATGGTCGTCATCCTGTTCGTGGCCGGATGGCTGGTCTGGGAGCTGACCCCGCTGCAGGACTGGATCGGCACGGGCCGGGGCTACTTCTCCGAGCTCAAGCACTGGTACGACAACGTCAGCGGCTGGATCGGCGATCTGAGCAACTCGTCCGGCGGCAACTGAGCGGCGCGACCGCTGGTTTGGGGTTTTGTCGACACCTGGCGGGTGATTTCCGTCTCCGGAGTGAAGGTTGGCTCTTCGGACGCGTACTTTTATCGGCAACACGCGTCGGTAGGAGCATGTCTTGGGACGGAAGATCGGCAGCCGGTACACCGCGAACCAGATCCTGGGGCGGGGCAGCGCCGGCACGGTGTGGCTGGGCGAGGGGCCGCAGGGGCCCGTCGCCATCAAGCTGCTGCGCGAGGATCTCGCGTCCGACCAGGAACTCGTCGGGCGCTTCGTGCAGGAGCGCACGGCGCTGCTCGGTCTGGAGCACCCGCACGTCGTCTCGGTCCGCGACCTCGTCGTGGACGGCAACGACCTCGCCCTGGTCATGGACCTGGTCCGCGGCACCGATCTGCGCACCCGCCTCGACCGCGACCGGCGGCTCGCCCCCGAGGCGGCGGTCGCGATAGTCGCCGATGTCGCGGACGGCCTGGCGGCCGCGCATGCCGCCGGGGTCGTGCACCGTGACGTCAAGCCGGAGAACGTGCTCCTCGACATGCAGGGCCCCCTCGGCCCCGGCGGCTCCCACCCCGCCCTGCTGACCGACTTCGGCGTGGCGAAGCTGATCGACACGCCCCGCCGGACCCGTGCCACGAAGATCATCGGCACACCGGACTATCTGGCCCCGGAGATCGTGGAGGGCCTGCCGCCCAGGGCGGCGGTCGACATCTACGCGCTCGCGACGGTCCTCTACGAGCTCCTGGCGGGCTTCACCCCCTTCGGCGGCGGCCACCCCGGCGCGGTGCTCCGCCGCCATGTCACGGAGACGGTGGCCCCGCTGCCCGGTATCCCCGACGAGCTCTGGCAGCTGATCGTCCAGTGCCTGGCCAAGGCCCCGGCCTCCCGGCTGCGCGCGTCCGAGCTGGGGGTACGGCTCCGGGAGCTGCTGCCGCTGGTCGCGGGCATGCCCCCGCTGGACGTGGACGAGCCCGACGCGGAGCCGGAGGAGGAGGCCGAGGAGGCGTCCGGCGCGGGCCTCGCGGCGGCGGGGGAGCCGGTGCGGCGGCGGGGCGCGGTTCCGCTGGTGCCCGGCGCGAAGCCGGCCGACTCCAACCGGGACACCCATACGTCGATGAGGGTGCCGGCACCCGACGAGCTGGCGGGGGGCGCGCGGGGGACGGCGCGTGTCCCGCGGGCCGCGGGCGCGCCGAGGCCGGGTTCCGCCCGGCACCGGGCCGTGACACGGCGGCGTCGGATCGCGCTCGGGGCCGGGGTACTGGTGCTGGTGGTCGGCGCCGGGGTGGGCACATGGGTGGCGACCTCGGGCGACGACGCCGGCGCGACGCCCCAGGACACCAACCATTCGGCACCGGCTTCACCGTGAGGCCCGGTGGGGCGCCCGGGACCACGGGGCCAGGAGCCCCGGTGGAGCCCGGCGCGCTGGTCCGGCGTTGCTCGCTTGGTGGAGCCGTTAGGCTGGAGGCGTGGCAGTCGTCGATGTATCCGAAGAGCTCAAGTCCCTCTCCTCGACCATGGAGTCGATCGAGGCCGTTCTGGACCTCGACAAGCTGAGGGCAGACATCGCCGTGCTCGAGGAGCAGGCGGCCGCGCCGTCCCTGTGGGACAACCCGGACGAGGCGCAGAAGATCACCAGCAAGCTGAGCCACCTGCAGGCCGAGGTCAGGAAGGCCGAGGCGCTGCGCGGGCGGATCGACGATCTCGCCGTGCTCTTCGAGATGGCCGAGGAGGAGGACGACCCGGACACCCGAGCCGAGGCCGAGTCCGAGCTCGCCGCCGTCAAGAAGGCGCTGGACGAGATGGAGGTCCGGACGCTGCTCAGCGGTGAGTACGACTCCCGCGAGGCACTCGTCAACATCCGCGCCGAGGCGGGTGGCGTCGACGCCGCCGACTTCGCCGAGAAGCTGCAGCGCATGTATCTGCGCTGGGCCGAGGGCAAGGGCTACAAGACGGAGCTCATCGAGACGTCGTACGCGGAAGAGGCCGGCATCAAGTCGACCACCTTCGCCGTCCAGGCGCCGTACGCCTACGGGACGCTCTCCGTGGAGCAGGGCACGCACCGGCTGGTGCGTATCTCGCCCTTCGACAACCAGGGGCGCCGGCAGACCTCCTTCGCCGGTGTCGAGGTCCTGCCCGTGGTCGAGCAGACCGACCACATCGAGATCGACGAGTCCGAACTGCGGGTCGACGTCTACCGGTCCTCCGGTCCCGGCGGCCAGGGCGTGAACACCACCGACTCCGCGGTGCGCCTGACCCACCTCCCCACCGGCATCGTCGTCTCCTGTCAGAACGAGCGGTCGCAGATCCAGAACAAGGCGACCGCGATGAACGTCCTCCAGGCCAAGCTGCTGGAGCGGCAGCGCCAGGAGGAGCGGGCCAAGATGGACGCCCTCAAGGACGGCGGCAGCTCCTGGGGCAACCAGATGCGTTCGTACGTCCTGCACCCGTACCAGATGGTCAAGGACCTGCGCACCGAATTCGAGGTCGGCAACCCCGAGGCCGTGTTCAACGGGGAGATCGACGGCTTCATCGAGGCCGGAATTCGCTGGCGCAAGCAGCAGGAGAAGTAACCGGCACGAGTTCCTTTGTCGACTTGGCAACTGCCGCCCCCTGGGCGGCAGTTCGCGTATGTCTGGGTTTTACATCACACTCACAGGTTCCAACTGCGAGTAAACGAGACGCAAGTGGACATTGCGCACGCAACGGCCTTGACGTTGCTTTGAAAAATGGGAAGGGTGAAGCGTGGCATGCGTATCTCTGGGGCGCATGTGAACCGGGGGACTTTGCAGCGCAGCCACCCTCCGTCGATCACTGCCCCCTGAGCGCCGCCTCAATGACAATGAGCTACTGGGGGTAGCAACCATATGACGAAGAAGACGCGGATCCGGATCGCGCGGATAGCCGCGGGTGCCGTGATCGCCGCGGGCGCCTCGCTGACCGCAGCCGGTGCCGCTTCCGCCCTCGACATCACCGTGAGCGTGGACGAGAGCGGTGTGGGCGTCAACGCCGACACCGGCCTCGGCGACGACCCGACGGACCCGCCCACCGGTCTCCCGACGGACACCCCGCCGACCGACACGCCGCCGACGAACACCCCGCCGACCGACACCCCTCCCACATCGCAGGACCCGACCGAGCCCACCCAGGAGCCCACGGAGCCCACCGAGGACCCGACCGACCCGGGCAACGGGAACGGCAATGGGAACGGCAACGGCAGCGGTAGTGGCAGCGGGAACAACGGCGGGGGCAACAGCAACACCAACCCCGACGGCGGTTCCAACACCTCCGCGCAGGAGGAGGGCTCCTCCGCCCTCACGGACACCGGCTCCAACACCTCGGCCCAGGGCGGCGCCCAGCTCGCCGAGACCGGTGCCGGCCAGACCGCGTTCCTGCTCGTCGGCGCGGCCACGATGATCGCCGGCGGCGTCGGCTTCCGTCTGCTGCCGCGTCTCATGGGCGGCCGTGGCGGTGCGGCCGCCTGACGGTGGCCGACCGTAACCGTCCGCGTGCGCCGAGTGCGCGACGACGTACGACGAAGGGCCCGGAGCGTCATCGCTCCGGGCCCTTCGGGCGTCTGTACGAGGCGCTGCGCCTGCTTACGCGGTCTGGTGCGCCAGCAGTGCCACCGCGGCGATGAACACCGCCAGGAGCGCGATCAGTGCCATGGGGTTCAGCCCCGCGAAGAAGTTCTCCTGCTGCAGCCGCTCGCGGTTCGCGCGGCACACGGGGCACCGGCCCTCGCTCACGGGCGCCGCGCAGTTTGCGCACACCAGCCGGTCGTACGTCATGCGCTCGCCCTCCTTGACCTACGGTTTCATCAAGAGAACGTCCAGAGGTCGACGAACGTTCCCCTCTCTACTCTGCCAGGTTCCTCTCGGGGCCGCTCGGTTCGCTCCGAAGGGGGGTGCGTGGGGTTCGTCTCGCGCACAAAACGTACAACTATGACGCAACCCCTACCTGCGCCTGCGGTCGCACACCTGACTCGCGTATGGTCACGCTCATCTACCCCCGGCCAACCGTGGTGCATCCGTGATCCGATTCGACAACGTCTCCAAGGTCTACCCCAAGCAGACCCGCCCCGCACTCAGGGATGTGTCCCTGGAAGTGGAGAAGGGCGAGTTCGTGTTCCTCGTGGGGTCCTCCGGCTCCGGAAAGTCCACTTTTCTGCGGCTGATCCTCCGCGAGGAGCGGTGCAGCCACGGACAGGTGCACGTCCTGGGCAAGGACCTCGCGCGCCTCTCCAACTGGAAGGTGCCGCAGATGCGGCGCCAGCTGGGGACGGTGTTCCAGGACTTCCGGCTGCTGCCGAACAAGACCGTCGCCGAGAACGTGGCCTTCGCCCAGGAGGTCATCGGCAAGTCGAAGGGCGAGATCCGCAAGTCCGTCCCCCAGGTGCTCGACCTCGTCGGGCTGGGCGGGAAGGAGGACCGGATGCCCGGTGAGCTCTCGGGTGGTGAGCAGCAGCGCGTGGCCATCGCGCGCGCCTTCGTGAACCGGCCCAAGCTGCTCATCGCCGACGAGCCCACCGGCAACCTCGACCCGCAGACCTCGGTCGGCATCATGAAGCTGCTCGACCGGATCAACCGCACCGGTACGACGGTGGTCATGGCCACGCACGACCAGAACATCGTGGACCAGATGCGCAAGCGCGTCATCGAGCTGGAGAAGGGCCGCCTCGTCCGCGACCAGGCCCGCGGCGTCTACGGCTACCAGCACTGACGCACCTGACGACGACTGTCCACGGAAAGGCCTGAACCCCACGCCATGCGCGCCCAGTTCGTACTGTCGGAGATCGGTGTCGGTCTCCGCCGCAACCTGACGATGACGTTCGCCGTCGTCGTCTCCGTCGCCCTGTCGCTCGCCCTGTTCGGCGGGTCGCTCCTGATGAGCGACCAGGTCACCACGATGAAGGGCTACTGGTACGACAAGGTCAACGTCTCGATCTTCCTCTGCAACAAGAGCGACGCCGAGTCGGACCCGCACTGCGCCAAGGGCGCGGTGACCGACGACCAGAAGAAGTCGATCCTCGCCGACCTGCAGAAGATGGACGTCGTCGAGAAGGTCACGTACGAGTCGCAGGACGAGGCGTACAAGCACTACAAGCAGCAGTTCGGCGACTCCCCGCTGGCCAGCTCCCTCACGCCGGACCAGATGCAGGAGTCGTACCGGATCAAGCTGAAGAACCCGCAGAAGTACCAGGTCATCGCCACGGCCTTCGACGGGCGTGACGGGGTGCAGTCCGTGCAGGACCAGAAGGGGATCCTGGACAACCTCTTCGGACTGCTCAACGGCATGAACTGGGCCGCCCGGGCCGTGATGGCGCTCATGCTCGTCGTGGCGCTGATGCTGATCGTCAACACCGTGCGGGTGTCGGCCTTCAGCCGACGGCGTGAGACGGGGATCATGCGCCTCGTCGGTGCCTCGGGCTTCTACATCCAGGCGCCGTTCATCGCCGAGGCCGCGGTCGCCGGGCTCATCGGCGGGACGGTCGCGTGCGGATTCCTGGTGGTCGCGCGCTACTTCATCATCGACCACGGTCTGGCCCTGTCCCAGAAGCTGAATCTGATCAACTTCATCGGCTGGGACGCGGTCCTCACGAAGCTTCCGCTCATCCTCGCCACGAGTCTGCTGATGCCCGCGCTGGCCGCGTTCTTCGCGCTGCGCAAGTACCTGAAGGTGTGACGCATGCCAAGAGGGCCGAACGGGCAACCGCCCGTGCGGCCCTTCGGCTTGTCCTAGACTCACCGGCATGTCAGGCCGCGACCTGTTCTGTCAGCCCCGCCGCTTCGGCCGCGGGGCCGCCCTGACATTGGTGTTCGCGAGTGTGCTCGTCGCCGGCGCGGCCACCAGCTCCTTCCCCGACCTCGACCGGAAGTCGGCGGCGGGGCAGGCCCGTTCGGCGGTCCCCGCGGGGCGGCACGACGGCAAGGCTGCGGTGGCCGAGGCGGCCCAGGAGGCGCTGGCCGACGGCAAGTCGCCCATGGAGGCGGCCGAGCGGGCCGTCAGCCGCAGCGGGGACCGGTGGGGCGCCGTCTACTCGCAGGGCGAGTACCAGGAGTTCCAGGAGGCCCTCGACGGTGAGTACACCGGCGTAGGGCTGTGGGCGCGGCGCGAGCGGGACGGACGTATCGAGGTGACCAAGGTGGCCTCCGGGTCGCCCGCGGCCGCCGCCGGGATCCGCAAGGGCGACCGGCTGCGCAGCGTCGACGGCGAGGACGTCGACGGACAGCCCGTCACCGAGGTCGTCTCCTTACTGCGCGGCGACGCGACCGACGCCCCCGCCGGCACGGTGGTACGGCTCGGCCTGCAGCGCGGCACGCGCGCGTGGACCGAGACCGTGCGGCGCGCCCGGCTGTCCACCGACTCGGTCACCGTTCGAAAACTCGCCGGGGACATCACGGTCATCAAGATCGCCGCGTTCACCAAGGGAGTCGGCGACGCCGTCCGCAGCGCCGTACGGGGCGCCCCGGCCGACGGTGGCTTCATCCTCGATCTGCGCGGCAACTCCGGCGGTCTGGTCACCGAGGCCGTCACCACCGCCTCCGCCTTCCTCGACGGCGGGCTCGTCGCCACCTACGACGTCGACGGCGAGCAGCAGGCACTGCACGCCGACACCGGCGGCGACACCACCAGACCCCTGGTCGCGCTCGTCGACGGCGGCACGATGAGCGCGGCCGAGTTGCTTACCGGGGCCCTGCAGGACCGGGGGCGTGCGGTGGTCGTGGGCTCCCGGACCTTCGGCAAGGGCTCGGTGCAGATGCCCAGCCCGCTCCCCGGCGGGTCGGTCGCCGAGCTGACCGTCGGGCACTACCGGACTCCGTCGGGCCGCAGTGTGGACGGGCGGGGGATCACTCCCGACCTGGACGTGCAGCAGGCGGACTCGTCGGCGGCCGTGCGCAGAGCGGAGACCGTACTGAGCGGCCTGGGAGACGCCGACTGAGCCGGCGTGAGCTTTAAGGGCTGGCCCCCGCCCCCCTCCGTAGTGCGAAAATGGACGGCACTATGAGCAAGGGAATGTACGTACCGAAGGAGTCCCAGCCCAAGCAGGGCGGGGCGGCTGCCAAGGCCAGGGATGGCGAGAAGGGCGGCAAGCGCAAGATCGTCGCGCAGAACAAGAAGGCCCGGCACGACTACGCGATCATCGACACCTACGAGGCGGGGCTCGTCCTCACCGGCACCGAGGTGAAGTCGCTGCGTCAGGGGCGGGCCTCGCTGGTCGACGGGTTCGTCCAGGTCGACGGGGGCGAGGCGTGGCTGCACAACGCGCACATCCCCGAGTACGCCCAGGGCACCTGGACCAACCACTCCGCCCGCCGCAAGCGCAAGCTGCTGCTGCACCGCGAGGAGATCGACAAGCTCTCCGTCAAGGCGGACGAGACGGGTCACACGATCGTGCCGCTCGCCCTGTACTTCAAGGACGGCCGGGCGAAGGCCGAGATCGCGCTCGCGCGAGGCAAGAAGGAGTACGACAAGCGGCAGACGCTGCGCGAGCAGCAGGACCGGCGTGAGTCGGACCGGGCGATCGCGGCGGCGAAGCGGCGGCAGCGGGGGGCCTGACCGGGCGGGAATACGGTGGCATCGGCGCGCGTTGGTCACGTACGATGGCACTGCACCTCACAGCGGGTGCGAGCCCCTCAGGGGTGGTTGAAAACACAACATGGGGATGATCGGTTTCGACAGCGGCTGTCGAAGCAGGGGAAGCGTGTCGAGGAAGCGGCCATGATCTCGTAAACCACAGGCCGAAACCAATAATCGCCAATTCCAAGAGCGATTCTCCCGAGCTTTTCGCTCTCGCTGCCTGATCAGGTAGTGATCGAATAGCTCCTTGATGGGAGTGTCAGCCCGGGGGTGTTCCCGACCCGGATCCTGGCATCAGCTAGGGGACTAAACCTCCATCCCGGTCACGGGGTGAAGAGGGAAATCAAACAGTGACTGGGCCCGTCGGCGACTTGTTCGCGTGATCGCCGGGGCCGAGAAAATCACAGCGAACTGCACACGGAGAAGCCCTGATTCCGCACCGTTGGACGCGGGTTCGATTCCCGCCATCTCCACCGACCCCTCCGGGGGTACCCCATGTGGGCGAAGGCCCCGTCGCTTCCGAGCGGCGGGGCCTTCGCCGTTCACCCCACCGTGCGAGGCACCGTGCTCGCCCGCTGCGTCATGGCCGGAGCCAGCAGCGTCGACTCCGGTACGGTGCCGCCGTCCAGCTTCTTCATCAGCAGGTGCACCGCACGCTCGCCCACCTCGGCCGAGGGAAGGGCGACCGAGGTGATCGGGACGCGGGCGGACTCGGCGAGCTCGTCCGGGCAGATCGCGGTGAGCGACAGATCGGTGGGGACGCGGAGGCCGAGATCCTCGAAGGCGTCGGCCAGCGGTTCCAGAATCGCCTCGTTGTGGACGACCACCCCCGTCAACGCCGGTTGTTCGCGCAGGAGTTGCTCCGCGACCAGGCGCGCCGCCGCCGGGGACGCCTCGCAGGGGTGGACCGAGGACACGAGACCGCCCCGGTCGGCCGCGGCCGTGAAGCCCTGCACGACCCGCTGGGCGAAGGCCGTCTCGCGGACGTACACCTCCGGCGGGGAGCCCACCAGTGCCACCACCCGGTGCCCCAGTCGCGCCAGATGCTCCACACACGCCTCACCGGCCGCCCTGAAATCGAGGTCGATGCAGGTCAGGCCCTCCGGGTCGGACGGGAAGCCGATCAGCACCGACGGTGTGTCCAACGACCGCAGCAACCGCAGGCGCGGATCGTGGAGCTGGACGTCCATCACGATCAGCGCGTCGACGAGCGCCGTGTCCGCGACCCGCCGCAGCCCGTACTCGCCCTCCTCCTGGGTCAGCAGCAGCACATCGTGGTCGTAGCGCCGGGCCGTCGTCACCACCGACACCGCGAACTGCATCACCACCGGCACATGGATGCCGGCCCGTAACGGGACGACCAGCGCGAGGACGTTCGAGCGGCTGCTCGCGAGGGCCCGGGCGCCGGCGTGCGGGCGGTACCCCAGCTCGCGGGCGGCCGCCTCGACCCGCTGCCGGGTCTCCTCGGAGATCGGGCGCTTGCCGCTGAGGGCGTAGGAGACCGTGCTGGCGGAGACCCCGGCCCGGCGCGCCACATCGGTGATCTTCACCATCGGCCCAGCTCCACCGTGAGGAACCCGGTCCCGGCCGGCGCCCGGACGACCCGCTCCCCGGCCGCCAGCGCCCACGGCGCCACCGGGTCGGCGCACGACGCCCGCAGCGTGTCCCCTTCCCGTACGACGGTGAAGGTGACGTCCCCGACGGCCACCGTCACCTGTGCGCCCCGCTCCAGGCCGTACGCCCGCAGCGTCACCCCGTCGGCGAAGTCGTAGTCGGGCCGGTCGTCCACCGCTCCGACCGGGATCACCGCACCGGGCCTGACCAGCAGCGGCACGCTCAGGAAGCCATGGCGTTCGCGCACCCAGCGCGGGCCGGTCACCGTCCGTCCGCTCGTGAAGTGGGTCCAGGTCCCCTCGGGGACGTAGTACGAGACGTCTCCCTCGTCGCTGAACACCGGCGCCACCAGCAGATCCGGTCCCAGCATGTACTGCCGTTCCAGATGCGTGCACCCGGGGTCGTCCGGGAACTCCAGCACCATCGCCCGCATCATCGGCACGCCCTCGGCGTGGGCGGTGCGTGCGGCCTCGTGGAGATAGGGCATGAGACCGAGCTTGAGGCGGGTGAACTGCCGCAGCACGTCCACCGATTCCTCGTCGAAGAGCCAGGGGACCCGGTAGGAGGAGCTGCCGTGCAGCCGGCTGTGGGAGGACAGCAGTCCGAACGCCAGCCACCGCTTGAACAGGGCGGGGGTCGGGGTGCCCTCGAAGCCGCCGATGTCATGGCTCCAGTAGCCGAAGCCGGACAGGCCGAGCGAGAGGCCGCCCCGCAGCGACTCCGCCATCGACTCGTAGGTCGCCTCGCAGTCGCCGCCCCAGTGCACCGGGAACTTCTGGCTGCCGGTCGTCGCCGAGCGGGCGAAGAGCACGGCCTCGCCCTCGCCGCGGTGCTTGCGCAGCACATCGAAGACGGTGCGGTTGTAGAGGTACGTGTAGTAGTTGTGCATCCGCTCCGGATCGGAGCCGTCGGACCAGGCCACGTCGAGCGGGACCCGCTCGCCGAAGTCGGTCTTGAAGCAGTCGACGCCCTGCGCGAGCAGTGCCTCCAGCTTGGACGCGTACCAGTCGCGGGCGGCGGGGCTGGTGAAGTCGACGAGCGCCATGCCCGGTTGCCACATGTCCCACTGCCAGACACTGCCGTCGGGGCGTCTGAGGAGATGCCCCAGCGCCTTGCCCTCCGCGAACAGCGGGGAGCGCTGGGCTATGTACGGGTTGATCCAGACGCTGATGTGCAGGTCGCGGGCGTGCAGACGGGCCAGCATGCCCTCCGGGTCGGGGAAGACCCGAGGGTCCCACTGGAAGTCGCACCAGTTGAACTCGCGCATCCAGAAACAGTCGAAGTGGAACACGGACAGCGGCAGTTCACGCTCCCGCATGCCCTCGATGAAGGACGTCACCGTCTCCTCGTCGTACGAGGTCGTGAAGGACGTCGACAGCCACAGGCCGAACGACCAGGCGGGAGGCAGGGCCGGGCGGCCGGTGAGGGCCGTGTACTTGCGCAGGATGTCCTTGGGGCTCGGGCCGTAGATGACGTAGTACGTCAGCTCCTGTGTCTCCGCGCTGAACTGGACCCGGGACACCGCCTCCGAGCCGACCTCGAAGCTGACCTTCCCCGGATGGTCGACGAAGACGCCGTAGCCCGCGTCCGTCAGATAGAACGGGACGTTCTTGTAGGCCTGTTCGGTGGCCGTGCCGCCGTCGGCGTTCCAGATGTCGACGACCTGGCCGTTCTTCACCAGCGGGCCGAACCGCTCACCGAGGCCGTACACGCTGGTGCCCACACCCAGGTCGAGCTGCTCGCGCAGATAGTGCGCGCCCGACGCGTCCCGCATGATGCCGATGCCCTTGGGGCCGCTGGAGGTCAGCGTGCGGCCCCGGGCGAGGAAGTCGACGTGCCAGGTGCCGGTGCGGGCCACCCGGACCGACAGCGCGCCGGAGGTCAGCGTCGCGTGCTCCTCGTCGTAGGAGACCTGCGGGCTGAACTCCGCGCACCGCAGCTCGAACTCGGGGGCGCGCGGCTGCTCGCCCTCGAAGTGGGTGAAGGTGACGCCGATGACGTCGGGCAGCGGGGTGTGCGCGCTGATCGTCACGACCGGTCCCTTCAGCAGGTCGCCGCGGTGGCGGATGGGCTGGGTCGGCGCGTGGATCTCCAGCACGCCGTCCGACTCCTCGACATCGAGGACCTCGGCCGGATGGGCGGCGGTGACGCCCTCGCGGAGCAGCCAGTAACCGTCGGTGAACTTCATGTGGGGGGTCCTTACTTCACGGCACCCACGGCGATGCCGCGGGTGAGGGTCCGCTGGAAGACGAGGAAGAACACGAGCGCGGGGAGCACGCCGAGCAGGGCCGCCGCGTTGGTCATCGTGGCGTCCATCAGGCGCTGGCCCTGGAGGACGCCGAGGGCCACCGACACGGTCTGGTTGTCGTTGGAGATCAGCATGACCAGGGGGAGCAGGAACTCGTTCCAGGTCCAGATGAAGAAGAAGACGAGGAGGACGCCGATCGTGGGGCGGCTCACCGGGACGACGATCCGCCACAGCACCTGCCACTTGTTGGCGCCGTCGATACGGGCCGCCTCGATGATCTCCCGGGGGAACTGCCCGAGGACGGACGAGAGGAGATAGGTGCCGAAGGCCGCCTGGATCACCGTGAAGACGATGATCACGCTCAACCTCGTGTCGTACAGGCCGAGTTGCTTGCTCAGGTAGTAGACCGGGTAGACCAGCGCCTCCTGCGGGAGCATGTTGGCCAGGACGAAGAAGGCCAGGACCCAGGTGCGGCCCCGGATCCTCCCGATGCCGATCGCATAGGCGTTGAGGACGGAGAGGACGGCCGCCAGGACGGCCACCGACCCGCTGATCAGGGCCGAGTTGAAGAGCTTCCGCCCGTAGTCGACGCGCTGCCAGAAGTTCTTCAGACCGTCCAGATAGAGGCCCTCGGGGAGGCTGAGAGGGCCGTGTTCGGAGTACTCCGCCGGGGACTTCACCGCGTTCACGGCGACGATCAGGAACGGGACGACCATGAAGAGGGCCGCGATGCACAGGGCGATCAGCACCGGGTAGCGGCGCAGGGCGGACGTCATGGGCGGTCCCCGTCCTCTGCTCTCGTCTGGAGTCTCAGCAGGATCAGGGTGAGCGCGAGGATGATGACGGTCAGGACGGTGGAGATCGCGGCGCCGTAGCCGACCTGGGTCTTCTCGAAGAAGGTGGTGAAGGAGAAGTAGGACGGCACATCGGTCGCCCCGCCCGGCCCGCCCTTCGTCAGGACGTACACCGCGCCGAACACCTTCAGCGCGGCGATCGTGCACCAGGTCAGGACGACGTAGATCTCCGGGCGGATCTGCGGCAGCGTGATGTGCCAGAAGCGGCGCCACCAGCCGGCCCCGTCCAGTTCGGCGGCCTCGTGGAGCTGGGGGTCGACGCGTTGCAGCCCCGCCATGAAGACGACCAGCGGGAAGCCGAGCTGGACCCAGACCATCACGCCCATGACGCTGTACAGGGCGATGTCGGGGTCACCCAGCCAGTCCTGCTGCCAGCGGCCGAGTCCCACGGCCTTCAGCACCGAGTTCAGTGACCCGTTGTCGGGAGCCAGGATCCAGCTCCAGACGATGCCGGCGACGGCGATCGGCAGTACCTGCGGAAGATAGAAGCAGGCGCGCAGGACCGAGGCCCACCGGCCGCCGAAGTGTCTGCCGACGAAGTCGAACAGGGCGGCGGCCAGGACGAGTCCGAGCATCGTCGGTACGGCCGCCATGGCGACGACCATGAACAGGCTGTGCCGGAACGACGCCCAGAACTCCGCATCGTCCATCAGCTCGCGGTAGTTCGCGAGCCCGGTCCACTTCGGGCCGCCGATGCCCTGCCACTCGGTGAAGCTCACGCCCGTGTTCATCAGGAACGGGACGACGATGACCGCCGTGAACGCGAGGATGCCGGGGAGGAGGAACAGGGCGTACGAGTCGTGGGAGTGGGAGTGGGAGTGGGAGTGGGAGTGGGAGTGGGAGCGGAGGCGGGAGCGGGTGGCGGCCCTCACCGCTTCGGGGCGCCCTTGTCGTACGCCTGCTGCAGTGCGCCGAGGTAGGCGTCCGGTTTCTCGCTTCCGGTCATCAGCTTCTGGGTCTCGGAGACGAGGACGTCGTAGAAGCCGTTCACCGGCCAGTCCGGGTAGAAGGCGAGGCCGTCACGCCGGCTGACCGTGTTGAAGTCGCCGATGAGCTTCTTGGACCTGGGGTCGGTGATGGCGCCCGCGTCGGCCGCGACCGGGATGCCGCCCTTGTTGCCGAGCAGGTTCTGGATCTTCTTCGACATGGTGATGTCGATGAAGTCGTAGGCGAGCTCCTTGTTTTTGGCGTTCTTCGGGACGACCCAGAGGTTGCCGCCGGAGCCGAGGGTGAGGTTCGAGCCGGGCCACAGGGTGGTGTCCCAGTCGAACTTGGCCTCGGACTGGAAGCGGCCGTACCACCAGCTGCCGGAGAACAGGATCGGCGCCTTGCCCTGGATCCAGGAGACACCGGCGTCCTCGGCCTTGGTGCTGGTCGTCTTCCTGCTGAGGTAGCCCTTCTTCACCCAGTCGGCGAAGGTGGTGGCGCCGTAGGTCCAGGCGGCGTCATGGAAGTCGGTCTTCCCCCGGTACAGCTCGTAGCTGTCGACCCAGGAGCGGTCGGCCTTCGACAGGGCGAGCTGGTACAGATACTGCTGGGCCATGTACTCGGCACCGGCGTTGGCGAGCGGGGTGACGCCCTTGGCGACGAACTTGTCCATGGCGGCGGTCAGTTCGTCGAAGGTGGTGGGCTCGGCGATGCCGTACTTCTTGAACAGGTCCTTGTTGAAGTAGACCATCGTGTACTCGGCGTAGTTGGGCACGCCGTACCACTTGCCGGAACCCATCACGCCGTTGGTGTCGTACCTGCTGGTCGTGGCGACGCCGGCGCTCAGTTTCCTGTCCCAGCCGCGCTTGGCCGCCTCGGCGGTGAGATCGGTGAGCAGGCCCTGCTTCGACAGCTGGCCGGCGGTGGCGTTGCCCTTGTTGTACTCCATGAGGTCGGGCGCGTCGGAGGAGTTGAGGATCATCGGCGCGGTCTTCTGGATCTGCTCGAAGCCCTTCTCCTCGAACTTCACCTTCACTCCGGGATGCCGGGCCTCGAACTCCTTGATCGCCTCGTTCCAGGCCACGCCCATCGCGCTGTCGGAGCCCTCGTAGTGCCAGAGCTTGAGCGTGCCGGCGTCGGAGGAGCCGCTGTCCGAGCCGCCGCAGGAGCTCAGCAGCAGCGATCCGCCGAAGACCGCTGCCGCGACCGTCGTCATCCGCCTTCGTGCCGTCACGCGCCTTCGTGCCGTCGACATCCGCGCCTCCGGGGGAGAGAAAGATGTGGCGATGTGTCGAAACGGTTCGACGATGTCCGTCGAAGCGCTTCGACGGAGGACGGTAGGTGCGGACTTTCGGGCGCGTCAATGCATCGGACACGAATCGCCGATCGCGGAGGGTGTCGTACCGGCCTCCGGTGGATCACTCGTTGAGGTGAGGCCGCCGCCGTTCCCCCTGGGTACGCTGAACCGACAGGCGAGACTCCGTCCCATGGGAGCACCGATGAGCGCCGCATCCGACGAAGGGCCGGACGAGGAACCGGCGTACCGCTGGCCCATCCCGCCCGCGGGGGGTTGGACCGCGGACGACCTCGACCGGATTCCCGGCCTCCCGCCGCACACGGAGTTGATCGACGGGAGTCTCGTCTTCATGAGTCCGCAGACCCGATTCCACAGCCGGACCATGCGCCTGCTGGACAACGCTCTCCTGGACCAGGCTCCGGAGTACCTGGACGTCGACCGAGAGATGACGGTCAAGCTGGACCCGAAGAATCGTCCGGAGCCGGACATCGTGGTCTTCCCCGTGGGTGCGGTGACCGGCCCGAACCAGACCTGGTACAAGCCCGAGGACATCCTCCTCGCCGTCGAGGTCGTGTCCGACGACTCCCGTGAGCGCGACCGTGAGGTCAAGCCCCGCAAGTACGCGGCAGCCGGGGTGCCGCACTTCTGGCGGGTCGAGAAGGACGACGACAAGGGACAGCCCGTCGTGTACGTCTACGAACTCGACCCGGCGACCAGGTCCTACGGCCTCACCGGCATCTTCCACGACCGGCTCAAGCTCTCCGTCCCCTACGACATCGAGATCGATCTGACCGCCGGCGACCGCCGCGCCCGGTGAGGGCGCCCGCCGGACAGGCCGTTCTGCTCGTCGTCCTCACCGTGGCCCCCACCCGACGCGGGAGCTGTTCGTAACGTACCGGCGCAGTACCTCTCATCCCGCCCCCGCCCGGGGTGAGAGCAAAGTTCCTTCGCGGTCACTCAGTGCCACAGCGCGGAAACGCCGTCTCCCTACCTTCGGGACTCATACCGCTCAGCACCCCGAGTACCACCGAGCCCCGGAGCACCGTGGAGGCGTCATGACAGCCGCTGGCAAGTGGATCGAGCAGTGGGATCCCGAGGACGAGACCTTCTGGAAGGAGACCGGAGAGAAGATCGCCAAGCGCAACCTCGTCTTCTCCGTTCTCTCCGAGCACATCGGGTTCTCGATCTGGACCGTCTGGTCCGTGCTGGTGCTCTTCATGGGCCCGGAGTACGGACTCACCCCGGCCGACAAGTTCCTGCTGACGTCCATGGTGACGCTGGTCGGCGCCGTCGTCCGCGTCCCCTACACCTTCGCCGTCGCCATCTTCGGCGGGCGCAACTGGACGATCATCTCGGCCAGTCTGCTCCTCATCCCGACCGTCGCCGCCTTCGCGGTGATGAAGCCGGGGACGTCCTTCGACACCTTCCTGTGGATCGGCCTGCTGGCCGGCATCGGCGGCGGCAACTTCGCCTCCTCCATGACCAACATCAACGCCTTCTTCCCGCTGAGGAAGAAGGGATGGGCCCTCGGGCTGAACGCCGGCGGCGGCAACATCGGTGTGCCGGTCATCCAGCTGGTCGCCCTCGCCGTCATCGGGGCCAGCGGCGGACCGCGCGTGCTGCTCGGCATCTACATCCCGCTCATCCTGGTCGCCGCCGTCCTCGCCGCGCTCTACATGGACAACCTCTCCTCGGTGAAGAACGACACCGGCGCCGCCAAGGACGCCGCGAAGGACCCGCACACCTGGATCATGTCCTTCCTCTACGTCGGCACCTTCGGGTCCTTCATCGGATACGCCTTCGCCTTCGGGCAGGTGCTCCAGGTGCAGTTCGGCCGTACGCCGCTGCAGGCCGCATACCTCACCTTCATCGGCCCGCTGCTGGGCTCGCTGATCCGGCCCGTCGGCGGCTGGCTCGCCGACAAGTACGGCGGCGCGAAGATCACCCTCTACAACTACGTCGGCATGGCCGCGGCGACCGGCGTACTGATCATCGCCAGCATGCAGAAGTCGCTGCCGCTGTTCGTGGCCGTCTTCGTGGTGCTGTTCGTGCTCAGCGGCCTCGGCAACGGGTCGACGTACAAGATGATCCCCGGCATCTTCCAGGCGAAGGCGCTCGCCAAGGGGCTGGAGGGCGAGGAGGCCGCCGCCTACGGACGCCGGCTCTCCGGGGCCTCCATGGGGCTCATCGGGGCGGTGGGCGCGCTCGGCGGCGTCGGCATCAACCTCGCCTTCCGGCAGTCCTTCCTCTCCAACGGCTCCGGCACCGGCGCCTTCGTGGTCTTCCTCGCCTTCTACGCGCTCTGCTTCGTGGTGACCTGGGCCGTATACCTTCGGCGTACGGCCCCGGCGACCATGGCCGCGGCAGCCGCAGAGGCGAAGCCCCAGCTCAGCTACGCCGAGGTGTGACGTAACACCGGCGACATCAAGCCGAACCGAGCCTGTCACGGACCGTTGACAGGCTCGTTCGGCATGTGGGTACCGCCGTACCCGCATGTACAACGACTCGAGTTCGGGACGAGAGCCATGTACGACGAACAGCAGCGACCGGAGACGGGGGAGCACGGGCCCCTCGCCGGTTTCACCGTGGGCGTGACGGCCGCACGCCGCGCCGACGAGCTGGGCGCGCTGCTGCAGCGACGGGGAGCCGCCGTCCTGCACGCACCCGCCCTGCGTATCGTGCCGCTCGCCGACGACAGCGAACTGCTCGCGGCGACGAAGGATCTGATCGACCAGGTGCCTGACGTGGTGGTCGCGACCACGGCCATCGGGTTCCGCGGATGGGTCGAGGCCGCCGACGGCTGGGGGCTCGGGGAGCAGCTGCTGGAACGGCTCAGGGGGGTGGAGCTGCTCGCCCGCGGACCCAAGGTGAAGGGGGCGATCCGTGCCGCCGGGCTCACCGAGGACTGGTCGCCGTCGAGCGAGTCCATGGCGGAGGTGCTGGACCGGCTGCTGGAGGAGGGGGTCGACGGGCGCCGTATCGCCATCCAGCTGCACGGCGAGCCGCTGCCGGGGTTCGTGGAGGCGCTGCGGGTGGCCGGGGCCGAGGTCGTCGGGGTGCCGGTGTACCGCTGGATGCCGCCGGAGGACATCGCGCCGGTGGACCGGCTGCTGGACGCGGCGGTCTCGCGGGGCCTGGACGCGATCACCTTCACCAGCGCGCCCGCCGCCGTGTCCCTGCTGAGCCGGGCGGAGGAGCGGGGACTGCTGCCCGAGCTGCTCGCCGCCCTCCACCATGACGTGTTGCCCGCGTGTGTCGGACCGGTCACCGCGCTGCCGCTCCAGGCACGGGGCGTCGACACGGTCCAGCCGGAGCGCTTCCGGCTCGGCCCGCTCGTCCAGCTGCTGTGCCAGGAGCTTCCGGGGCGGGCGCGTTCTCTTCCGATCGCCGGGCACCGGGTGGAGATCCGGGGGCACGCGGTCCTCGTCGACGGCGAGCTCAAGCCGGTACCGCCGGCCGGGATGTCCCTGCTGCGGGCGCTGTCCCGGCGTCCGGGATGGGTGGTGGCCCGCGCGGAGCTGCTGCGCGCGCTGCCCGGCGCCGGGCGCGACGAACACGCCGTGGAGACGGCGATGGCCCGGCTGCGGACGGCGCTCGGTGCGCCGAAGCTGATCCAGACGGTGGTGAAGCGGGGGTATCGGCTGGCGTTGGATCCGGCGGCGGACGCGAAGTACGCGGACGTGTGAGCCAGGCACCCGGCGTTGTGATGTGCGCGGTGTCGGGGTGGGCGTATCCGGGGGGGCTGCCGCCCCCCAGGCCCCCCGCTTTCGGCCTGAACGGCCTCGTCCTCAAGCTCCCCCAGAGGGGGCACCCCCAGACGGGCTGAATTGTCCGGACCGGCGTCGAGATGCGCCGGCCGGTGTGGGCCGTGCGGTCGGGCAAGTGTGGGTCCGACGAGGTCTTCCGGCCGCACCAGTGGGAAGGCACTGTTAGAGGGAACGGTTCCCCTGCCCCTGGTAACCCCTAGGCGGTGACAGGCACATGGCACTGGGTACGGCCACGGTCCCGTACGAGCTGCGGTTCGACGCCGGACGGATCTGCCTCGATCTCCTCGCGACCACCCACCCCGAGGAACGCTTCGACTCCGTCGAGGTGTTGTGCGCGTGGGTGAGGGGGGCCGGCCTGGTGCCGCCGGACACCCCGCTGGCGCACGCCGACGGATCGTGGCTGGTCGGCTTCCGTGAACTGCGGGGACAGGTCGGGCAGTTGGTGCGGGGCGGGCTCATGTCCGCCGTACCCAGGCCGTCGTACGACCTGGCGCTCGCCCGGGTGAACCTGCTCGCCCTCGTCGCGCCGCCGGCGCCCCGGGCCGTCCGGGGTGAGGACGGGGCGCTGGTACGGGAGTTGGACGGGCCGCCCGAGTGCGCCGCGCTGCTCGGCGCCATCGCCAGGGACGCCGTGGAACTGCTCACCGATCCCGTCGCCAGAGCGGGGCTGCGGCAGTGCGAGGGGGACAACTGCCCGATCGTCTACGTCGATTCGTCCCGGGGGCGCAGGAGGCGCTGGTGCTCCAGTGAGGTCTGCGGGAACCGGGAAAGGGTCGCCCGACACCGTCGTAGAGCCGCTCTCACCCGCGCCTAGCTGTCCGGTATGTATCTTCTGTGAGGTCTGGGACGGTGTGGTGTCTTAAGATGTTGAAGTGATTTCGGCAACACTCCGTTTGGCACCGTCAACCCTCGGGCAGCTGGCCTGATCTTGCCGATGTGGCGGATATGTAAAGATCGCGCGGGGGGAATGTGCTCTCATGTCCCTCTCGTCACGACACCCCGAAGAAAACTGTCGTCGCGCTTTGAACATGACGCGCACCACATCCGTACCTGTGCACGAGCGACCGAACGGGGGAACCCCCGGACATCGGAGGTGGGCGTGCGCAAGGATTCCGTCGTGGCCAATGAACGTGGATCGAGGGCCCGACATCGCATGTCCCAGCCCTCGGAACCTGATGAGGAGCTGATGCGTGCCCTGTACCGGGAGCACGCCGGACCTCTCCTTGCTTATGTACTGCGCCTGGTCGCCGGAGACCGGCAGCGCGCCGAGGACGTGGTCCAGGAAACGCTCATCCGTGCCTGGAAGAACGCCGGTCAGCTCAATCGAGCGACCGGATCGGTACGCCCCTGGCTGGTGACGGTCGCTCGGCGCATCGTCATCGACGGCCACCGCAGCCGGCAGGCCCGGCCGCAGGAGGTCGATCCGTCGCCGCTGGAGGTCATCCCCGCGGAGGACGAGATCGACAAGGCGCTGTGGTTGATGACGCTGTCGGACGCGCTGGACGACCTGACCCCGGCCCACCGGGAGGTGCTCGTCGAGACGTATTTCAAGGGGCGTACGGTCAATGAAGCGGCCGAGACGCTGGGCATTCCCAGCGGCACGGTGCGCTCGCGGGTCTTCTATGCCCTGCGGTCGATGAAGCTCGCACTGGAGGAGCGGGGGGTGACGGCGTGATGAGTGTTTACGGGGGAAACCAGGGATTCGGCACAGGTGGTTCGGGTATGTCTGGCTCCATGATGGGATCTCCGGGCCCGAGCGAACACGAAACGGTCGGTGCCTACGCC
Source organism: Streptomyces sp. NPDC005648 (assembly GCF_040605395.1). Classification (NCBI taxonomy): domain Bacteria; kingdom Bacillati; phylum Actinomycetota; class Actinomycetes; order Kitasatosporales; family Streptomycetaceae; genus Streptomyces; species Streptomyces sp. NPDC005648. The sequence goes on from NZ_JBEXCS010000019.1 coordinate 75,352, forward strand.
CTCGGCATTCTCGACGACGCCGAGGCAACCGCTTTCGAAGCACACCTCGCGACCTGCGAGTGGTGTGCCCGGCAGCTCGACGAGCTCGCCGGGATGGAGCCCATGCTGGCCGCCCTCGCCGACCTGCCCGGAGCCGGTACGCCCGCCATCGGTGAGTCCCTCTCCGCACGGCCCAGCCCACGGCTCGCGGAGAAGCTCGTGGACGAGGTCGCCGAACGCCGGGCCGTGAAGCGCCGCAAGGGCTTCTATCTGGTCGCCGCCGCGGCCGCACTGATCATCGGCGGACCGCTGACGGTGATGGCCGTGAACGGAGGCGACTCCGGCACCACCAACAACACCGCCACACCGCAGACCACCGGGGCAAAGGCGGCCTTCGGCACCCTGAGCGACAAGGTCTCGGCGACGGACCCCTCCACCAAGGTCAAGGCGACCGTGGCGATGGAGCAGAAGGACTGGGGCACCTGGGGTGTCGTGGAACTCAGCAACGTCAAGGGTCCGCTGAAGTGCTCCCTCATCGCCGTCGGCAAGAACGGCGAGCGCGAGACGATGTCCACCTGGGCGGTCCCGAAGTGGGGCTACGGCATCCCGAACGCCAAGACCGTAGAGGCCAAGGCACCCCTGTACGCGCAGGGTGGCGCCGCCTTCAAGCCCAATGAGATCGACCATTTCGAGATCATGACCTTCGACGGCAAGAAGCTCGTCCAGGTCGACGCGTAGCTTTCGTAGCTATACCGGGTCCCCTTCGCGTACGGTTGACGGCTGCCCAGCACGTCAGAAGGGGGCCCGGTGGCCGCTCAGGCTCAGCAGGAAACCGCGGTCGGCTCGGATCACGACTCCGTACGGGACCGAGAGATCAGCGTCGAACAGGAACATCTCGACCGGGTGTACCGGCGCCTCGAGGAGAAGATCCACGAGGCCGAGTTCCTGATGAACGACGCGGCCAAACGGGGCCAGGTCGGCACGCCCGGCGCGCTCGCGGAGCGGGACGCCCAGGTCTTCCGGGCCGGCGTCCACCTCAACCGCCTCAACAACGAGTTCGAGGACTTCCTCTTCGGCCGGATCGACCTGCTCCTCGGCAGGGACGGCAAGAAGGGGCCCGACGGCGCCTACACCGCCGTGGAACCGGCCGAAGGGGCCGTCCGTGAGGACGGTACGGCCGATATCGCCGAGACCCTGCACATCGGCCGCATCGGTGTCCTGGACGCCGAGTACGCGCCGCTGGTGATCGACTGGCGGGCGCCCGCGGCCGCCCCCTTCTACCGCTCCACCCCCGTCGACCCCGGCCGGGTCGTGCGCCGCCGGGTCATCCGCTCCAAGGGCCGCCGGGTCCTCGGCGTCGAGGACGACCTGATGCGGCCCGAGCTCACGGCCCTCCTCGACGGCCACGAGCTGCCCGCCGTCGGCGACGGCGCCCTGATGGCCGCGCTCGGCCAGGCCCGCAGCCACACCATGCGGGACATCGTGGCGTCCATCCAGGCGGAGCAGGACCTGGTCATCCGAGCCCCCGCCGCGTCGGTGACGTACGTCGAGGGCGGCCCGGGCACCGGCAAGACGGCCGTCGCGCTGCACCGCGCCGCGTACCTCCTCTACCAGGACCGTCGCCGGTACTCCGGAGGCATCCTCATCGTCTCCCCGACCCCCCTGCTCGTCGCGTACACCGAGGGCGTCCTGCCGTCGCTGGGCGAGGAGGGCCAGGTCGCCATCCGCGCGATCGGCTCCCTGGTCGACGGCGCGGAGGCCACGCTCTACGACTCCCCGGCCACGGCCCGCGCCAAGGGCTCGTACCGCATGCTCAGGGTGCTGCGGAAGGCGGCGCGGGGCGCGCTGGAGCTGGGGGCGGGCGGGGCAGGCACGCAGGCCGGTGCAGGCAGGGCGGGCGCGCCAGGCGGTGCAGGCAGGGCCGGCGCGCCAGGCGGGGCAGGCGGTGCAGGCAGGTCGGGCGCGCCGGGAAGGGTCGGCGGGGCAGACGGGACGGACGGGGGTGCTGCGACGGCAGAGCGGCCCGACGCTTCCGCGGCTTCAGCCCGGACCGACGCCGACGCGGCGAGAGAGGCCGGTGCGGTCAGGGACGCCCGCCCGGCCGCGGACGACTCCGGGGCCGCGAAGGCTCCCGCCTCCCGGCAGCTCGCCTTCGGGGAGGACGAGGGTCCGGCCGCTCCCTCCGGCCCGCCCACCCGTCTGCGTGTCGTCGCCTTCGGCCGCCGGCTGGAGCTGGAGGCGGACGCGCTGGAACGTGTCCGCCGTACCGCCCTGGGCGGAACCGCCCCGGTCAACCTGCTGCGTCCGCGTGCGCGCAAGTTGCTCCTCGACGCGCTGTGGGAGCGGTCCGGTGCCGCCGGCCGGCACACCGACCCGGAGCTGGCCGCGGAACTGCGCTCCTCCTTCGACGAGGACATCGTGTCGGAGGACTCCTTCATCGAGTTCCTGAACGCCTGGTGGCCCGAGCTGACGCCGAAGGCCGTGCTCGACGCGATGGCCGACGAGCGGCGGCTCGGCAGATGGGCCCGGCGGATCCTCAATCCGGGTGAGGTGCGGCGGGTGGCCCGTTCCCTGCGGCGCGACGGGTACTCCGTGCACGACATCGCCATGCTCGACGAGCTCCAGGCCGTCCTCGGCGCCCCCGCCCGCCCCAGGAAGCGGCGCGAGCTGGACCCGCTGGACCAGCTGACCGGCCTCGAAGAGCTGATGCCGGTGCGCGAGGAGTCACAGCGCGAGCGCGCCGAGCGGCTGGCGCAGGAGCGCACCGAGTACGCGCATGTGATCGTGGACGAGGCCCAGGACCTCACGCCGATGCAGTGGCGCATGGTCGGCAGGCGCGGGCGGCACGCCACCTGGACGGTGGTCGGCGACCCCGCCCAGTCGTCGTGGTCGGATCCGGAGGAGGCGGCCGAGGCCCGCGACGAGGCGCTCGGCACCCGCCCCCGCCGCCGCTTCGAGCTGACGGTGAACTACCGCAACCCCGCCGAGATCGCCGAACTCGCCGCCAAGGTGCTCGCCCTCGCCATGCCCGGCTCCAAGTCCCCCTCGGCCGTACGGTCCACCGGCGTGGAACCCCGCTTCGCCTCCGTACACGACTCCCTCGCCCAGACCGTCCGCCAGGAGGCCGCCCGGCTGCTCGACCGGGTCGACGGCACCGTCGGCGTCGTCGTCGCCATGCAGCGGCGCGAGGAGGCCGCGCGGTGGCTGGCCGGGCTCGGGGACCGTGTGGTGGCGCTCGGCAGCCTGGAGGCGAAGGGCCTGGAGTACGACGCCACGGTCGTCGTCTCGCCCGCGGAGATCGCCGACGAGTCCCCGGCCGGACTCCGTGTGCTGTACGTCGCCCTCACCCGGGCGACCCAGCAGCTCACGATCGTCTCGGGCGAGCGGGACCAGCCGGACGGCGACGGTGTGCCGGATCTGCTCAGAGATTAGAAGGAGATGAACTCTCGTGACGGGAATGGTCTGACGGGATCCGTTTGTTAGCCTGGGTGTGACACCGGCCCGATCCAAGCCCCCGGGCCCAACCTTCGTCCCTCAGAGGGACCACTTGCCGCGAGGCGAGCATGGCGGGTCGGTGTCACTGACCGTGTGGGAGGCCCGCGTCACCGAGAGGTGGCGCGGGCCTCTTCGCGCTGTGAACAAAAAGTCCGCAATCCGGCGCGGCTAACGCCTACTCGACAGTAGGTGCGACCATCGGACGGCACACAGCGTCAAAGGCGAAAGAGGAAGTCGGCCATGGCAACGGCGCCCAGCGTCTCCTACTCGATGACGGTCCGGCTGGAGGTGCCCGCGAGCGGAACCGCAGTCTCGCAGCTCACCACCGCCGTGGAGTCCTCCGGAGGCTCGGTGACCGGCCTCGACGTCACCGCTTCCGGGCACGAGAAGCTCCGGATCGATGTCACCATCGCGGCCACCTCGACCGCGCACGCCGACGAGATCGTCACCGAACTGCGCGGCATCGAGGGCGTCACCCTCGGCAAGGTCTCCGACCGTACGTTCCTGATGCACCTCGGCGGCAAGATCGAGATGGCGTCGAAGCACCCCATCCGCAACCGTGACGACCTGTCCATGATCTACACGCCGGGCGTGGCCCGCGTCTGCATGGCGATCGCCGAGAACCCCGAGGACGCCCGCCGCCTCACCATCAAGCGCAACTCCGTTGCGGTCGTGACGGACGGCTCCGCCGTGCTGGGCCTCGGCAACATCGGCCCGAAGGCCGCCCTCCCGGTCATGGAGGGCAAGGCGGCCCTGTTCAAGCGGTTCGCCGGCATCGACGCCTGGCCGCTGTGCCTCGACACCCAGGACACCGACGCGATCGTCGAGATCGTGAAGGCGATCGCCCCCGGGTTCGCCGGCATCAACCTGGAGGACATCTCCGCGCCGCGCTGCTTCGAGATCGAGGCGCGGCTGCGCGAGGCCCTCGACATCCCCGTCTTCCACGACGACCAGCACGGCACCGCGATCGTCGTCCTGGCCGCCCTGAAGAACGCACTTCGCGTCACCGGCAAGGCGATTGAGAACATCCGGGTCGTCATGTCCGGTGCCGGCGCGGCCGGTACGGCCATCCTCAAGCTGCTGCTCGCCGCGGGGGTGAAGAACGCGGTCGTCGCCGACATCCACGGTGTCGTGCACTCCGGCCGCGACGATCTGCGCGAGGCCGCCGTCGACTCGCCGCTGCGCTGGATCGCCGACAACACCAACCCCGAGGGGCTCACCGGCACGCTGAAGGAAGCCGTTCGCGGAGCCGATGTGTTCATCGGCGTCTCCGCCCCGAACGTCCTGGACGGCACGGACGTGGCCGCCATGGCGGAGGGCGCCATCGTGTTCGCGCTCGCGAACCCGGACCCCGAGGTCGACCCCGCGATCGCCCGGGAGACGGCGGCCGTGGTGGCCACCGGCCGCTCCGACTTCCCGAACCAGATCAACAACGTGCTGGTCTTCCCGGGTGTCTTCCGCGGTCTGCTGGACGCCCAGTCCCGCACCGTCAACACGGACATGATGCTCGCCGCCGCGACCGCCCTCTCGGACGTGGTGACCGAGGACGAGCTCAACCCGAACTACATCATCCCCAGCGTCTTCAACGACAAGGTCGCGGGCGCGGTGGCCGGCGCGGTGCGCGAGGCGGCGAAGGCGGCGACGGTCTCCTAGTCGGTCTCCCCGGGCCTTCCGGTGGACGCGCCGCGCGGTATGCGTAGGCTGTGAGGATCGCCACGGCAAGGCCTTGCACCGGCGCGTCGTGGAACCCGGCCCTCCTGGCCGACGTTTATCGTGTCGGCCAGGCTCGGGACCTCTCTTCGTGTGACACCCAAGGGTGTTCTCACGACTCCAGCGGGTGCCGGATTGGCTTTCCCGCAGCAGGTAGGGGCAGGATGCGTCCCTGGGCGCGAGCGCATCGGCTTCGCTGTGCCTCGCGTGCGGCTTAGCCGCGTGGCACACCCCAACGGCAAGAAGAACACGGGAGTAACAACATGAACCGCAGTGAGCTGGTGGCCGCGCTGGCCGACCGCGCCGAGGTGACCCGCAAGGACGCCGACGCCGTGCTGGCCGCGTTCGCCGAGGTTGTGGGCGACATCGTCTCCAAGGGCGACGAGAAGGTCACCATCCCCGGCTTCCTGACCTTCGAGCGCACCCACCGTGCCGCTCGCACCGCGCGCAACCCGCAGACCGGCGACCCGATCCAGATCCCGGCCGGCTACAGCGTCAAGGTTTCCGCGGGCAGCAAGCTGAAGGAAGCGGCGAAGGGCAAGTGACCTTGCCGTCTGCACCTCACGGGACGGTGTAGGCACGTAGGCAGTGCGATGGGGCGGCACCCGAACTCTCTTCGGGCACCGCCCCATCGTCGTACCCCCACGAACACCCCAGACCACCCCCCAGCCCGGGCTCGGCCCGAGGCACACCGGGGCCCGATCTTGGGGCGTGCTGTCCTGAGCCGGGGGCTGGCTGATGTCATGAGCCGACGTCCACCCGAGGACGTTGCCGGCGATCCCGCCAGCGCACGAAGTTCCACGGGCATGTTCATGCTGCGTCTGTTCAGGGTGTGACCCCTGGGACCCCGCTCCGGGCGCGTGCTGCCCTGAGCCGGAGCCGGGAGTCATGAGGCGGGGGCCGGCCCAGGGTGTTGCCCGGAAGTTCCGCCTTCGCGCCGGGGGGGCGTGGGCTTGTTCGTGCTGCGTCTGTTCGGGGGCCCGGCCCGGGGTTCCGATCTTGGGGTGTGCCGCTCTATGGGCTCTGTCCGGGGGATGGCCCCGGGGCCCCGGCCCGGGGTGTGTTGTTCTGGGCCGGGGGCTGGAGTTTTGAAGGGGCGGTCAGCCGAGGGCTTTGCCAGGGAGTTCGACCTTTGCGCCGAGTTCCACGAGTTTCTCCATGAAGTTCTCGTAGCCGCGGTTGATGAGGTCGATGCCGTGGACGCGGGACGTGCCCTGGGCCGCGAGGGCGGCGATGAGGTACGAGAAGCCGCCGCGGAGGTCGGGGATGACCAGGTCGGCGCCCTGGAGCTTGGTGGGTCCGGAGACGACGGCCGAGTGGAGGAAGTTGCGCTGGCCGAAGCGGCAGTCGGAGCCGCCCAGGCACTCGCGGTACAGCTGGATGTGAGCACCCATTTGGTTCAGCGCGGAGGTGAAGCCGAGGCGGGACTCGTACACCGTCTCGTGGATGATGGACAGGCCCGTGGCCTGGGTGAGGGCGACGACGAGCGGCTGCTGCCAGTCCGTCTGGAAGCCCGGGTGGACGTCCGTCTCGAGCGCGATGGACTTCAACTGGCCGCCGGGGTGCCAGAACCGGATGCCCTGGTCGTCGATCTCGAACGCCCCGCCCACCTTCCGGTAGGTGTTCAGGAACGTCATCATCGAGCGCTGCTGGGCGCCGCGGACGTAGATGTTGCCCTCGGTCGCCAGCGCCGCGGACGCCCAGGAGGCGGCCTCAAGACGGTCCGGCAGGGCGCGGTGGTTGTAGCCGCCGAGGCTGTCCACACCGGTGATGCGGATGGTGCGGTCGGTGTCCATCGCGATGATGGCGCCCATCTTCTGCAGCACGCAGATGAGATCCTCGATCTCCGGCTCCACGGCCGCGTTCGAGAGCTCGGTGACACCTTCGGCGAGTACGGCCGTCAGCAGCACCTGCTCGGTCGCGCCGACGGACGGGTAAGGCAGCCGGATCTTCGTGCCGCGCAGCCGCTGCGGCGCCTCCAGGTACTGCCCGTCCGCGCGCTTCTCGATCCGCGCGCCGAACTGCCTGAGCACCTCGAAGTGGAAGTCGATCGGCCGGCCGCCGATGTCACAGCCGCCGAGACCGGGGATGAAGGCGTGCCCGAGACGGTGCAGCAGCGGGCCGCAGAACAGGATGGGGATGCGCGAAGAACCCGCGTGGGCATCGATGTCGGCGACGTTCGCGCTCTCGACGTGCGAGGGGTCCATCACCAGTTCGCCCGGCTCCTCACCCGGACGGACCGTCACCCCGTGCAGCTGCAGCAGGCCGCGTACGACACGCACGTCTCGGATGTCCGGAACGTTGCGCAGTCGACTCGGCGAGCTGCCCAGCAGGGCGGCGACCATGGCCTTCGGTACGAGGTTCTTCGCACCGCGGACACGGATCTCACCCTCCAGCGGGGTTCCGCCGTGGACAAGCAGGACGTCGTCAGTGCCGTTGACGGTCATGTATCTCGCGTTCCGATGAGTCGGGCAGGGCCAGAAGGGAAAGGGTAATCGCCGCCCACCCCTCTTCCGTAAGCCCGAGTACCCCTCAGCTCCGTCATAGCTCTGTCACAACACGAACGGTTCCCCGCCGGGCACATGAAGTCACCGGCGGCCCCGCGTGCGCCCGGGGTGCTCCCGTCCGCCTGAGCTGCGTTCACCCCCCTTCCTCCCATTGCCTCCCCACACCGAGCGCGGATGCGGGATCATGTCTGGCATGACCGAGGTGTCCTCGCTCACAGGGCGGTTGCTCGTGGCAACGCCCGCCCTGGCGGACCCGAACTTCGACCGTGCGGTGGTGCTCCTTCTCGACCACGACGAGGAGGGCTCCCTCGGTGTCGTCCTCAACCGTCCCACCCCGGTGGACGTCGGCGACATCCTGGAGGGCTGGGCGGACCTGGCGGGCGAGCCCGGCGTGGTCTTCCAGGGCGGCCCGGTCTCCCTGGACTCGGCCCTCGGGGTCGCCGTCATCCCGGGCGGCTCCGCCGTCGACGGGGCTCCCCTCGGCTGGCGCCGGGTCCACGGCGCGATCGGACTGGTCGACCTGGAGGCCCCGCCCGAACTGCTCGCCTCGGCCGTCGGCTCCCTGAGGATCTTCGCGGGATACGCGGGCTGGGGCCCGGGCCAGCTGGAGGACGAGCTGACCGAGGGCGCCTGGTACGTCGTCGAGTCCGAGCCCGGCGACGTCTCCTCCCCGTCCCCGGAGAGACTCTGGCGCGAGGTCCTGCGCCGCCAGCGCAACGAGCTCGCGATGGTGGCCACCTACCCGGACGACCCTTCGCTCAACTGATGGCTGTGAGCTTCAGTACCCTTGGCGATATGAGCACTCTTGAGCCCGAGCGCGGGACTGGTACGGGGACCCTCGTAGAGCCGACGCCACAGGTGTCCCACGGCGACGGCGACCACGAGCGCTTCGCCCACTACGTCCAGAAGGACAAGATCATGGCGAGCGCCCTCGACGGCACCCCCGTCGTCGCGCTCTGCGGCAAGGTCTGGGTGCCGGGCCGCGACCCGAAGAAGTACCCCGTGTGTCCCATGTGCAAGGAGATCTACGAGTCCATGGGCGCCGGCGGTGGCGACAAGGGCGGCGACAAGTAGACCTGCTGTCCGACTGAGGTTCGAGAGGCCCCTGAGGCGCGTTCTGCGTGCCTCAGCCGACCGTAGGCGGGACGCACTGCACAAGATCACCACTCGACTCGTCCGTGACAACCAAGTGGTCGTGATCGAGGACCTGGCCGTTCGCAACCTGCTGCGGAACGGCAGATCGGCCCGCGCCATCTCCGATGCCGCGTGGTCGGAGTTCCGGAGCATGCTGGAGTACAAGGCCGAGTGGTACGGCCGTGAAGTGATCGCGGTCGACCGCTGGTTTCCCTCCTCTCGGTTGTGCTCCCACTGCGGCGCGCCCGCCGGGCGAATGCCGCTCAACGTCCGCACGTGGACGTGCGAGAGCTGCGGTACGACCCACGATCGGGACGTGAACGCGGCATGCAACCTTCTGGCCGCCGGGCTGGCGGTGTCGGCCTGTGGAGCCGGTGTAAGACCTCAACGGAGCACTCCGGGCGGGCGGTCGGCTGTGAAGCAGGAAACCCACGGTGCGACCCGTGGAACCTCGGTCCTTGGGAGCGGGGAGAAGCCAACTGGGACTTCAAGGTCTCGCAGTACAGCTCAAGCTCGGTGATCGGCACTTCGTGCGTGGATACCGTTCCCAGCACGATTTTGGTCGGTATTTCGTCAACAGGCCAGTTGTCGCGGGCAGTTTGGCGATCATTTCGATCTTGATGCTGCGGGGGTTTGTGAAGGCGGTGCCCCAGGCGCTGGAGGAGGCGGCTCGTGGCCACGAGCGTGTTCTCCTTCATATCGGCCTGGAACGACTTCCTGCTGGTCTTCTTCGTACTCGTACAGCGACGGCTGGTCTCGGGGCTGGGCGGAGCGGTCAAGGAGTGACATGGTTGAGCTGATTCCGCTGCCCCGCAGCGTCGTAGCAGGATCCGGTGAGACGCGGCTGACCGCTCGCTCCCGGCTGTATGCCGGCCAGGGCACCGAGGGGGTCGGGAACTGGCTGCGCGGCGTCCTGTGGCAGGCGACCGGTCTGCCTCTGCGCGAGGGGCGGGAACTCGACGACATCGAGCCCGACGGCATCGGTCTGCGACTCGATCCGGCACTGGACCCGGAGGAGTACCGGCTCGTCAGCGACCACGACGGTGTCCTCATCGACGGGGGCAGTGCCGCGGGTGTCTTCCTCGGCGCCCAGACGCTGCGGCAACTCCTCGGCCCCGACGCCTATCGCCGGGCACCGCTCGACCGCGACCGGACCTGGGCCGTACCCCATGTCACGGTCGAGGACGCGCCCCGCTTCCGCTGGCGCGGCCTCATGCTCGACGTGGCCCGGCACTTCACGTCCAAGGAAGGCGTCCTGCGCCATCTCGACCTGATGGCCGCGCACAAACTCAACGTCTTCCACTTCCACCTGACGGACGACCAGGGCTGGCGAATCGAGATCAAGCGGTACCCCCGCCTCACCGAGATCGGCTCATGGCGGCCGCGTACCAAATTCGGCCACCGGGCCTCACCGCTGTGGGAGGAGAAGCCGCACGGTGGCTTCTACACCCAGGACGACATCCGGGAGATCGTCGCCTACGCCGCCGAGCGGCATATCACCGTCGTCCCGGAAATCGACGTACCGGGACACTCGCAGGCCGCCATCGCCGCGTACCCGGAACTCGGCAACACCGACGTCATCACCGCGTCCAATGAAGGGGGCACCTCCCTCTCCGTCTGGGACAACTGGGGGATCTCCGCAAACGTACTCGCCCCCACTGACAACACCCTGCGCTTCTACGAGGGGGTCTTCGAGGAACTGCTCGATCTCTTCCCCTCGGAGTTCCTTCATGTCGGGGGTGACGAATGCCTCAAGGACCAGTGGAAGCAGTCGCCCACCGCGCAGGCCCGTATCGAGGAACTCGGGCTCGCCGGCGAGGACGGGCTGCAGGCGTGGTTCATCGGCCACTTCGACAAGTGGCTGACCGCGCGCGGGCGTCGGCTCATCGGCTGGGACGAGATTCTCGAGGGCGGCCTGGCGGAGGGCGCCGCCGTCTCCTCGTGGCGCGGCTACGGCGGCGGGGTGGCCGCCGCCCGGGCCGGCCACGACGTCGTCATGTGCCCCGAGCAGTACGTGTACTTGGACCACCGCCAGGCCGCGGGCCCCGACGAGCCGGTCCCCATCGGGTACGTCCGCACCCTGGAGGACGTCTACCGCTTCGAGCCCGTCCCGGCGGAACTGACGCCGGATGAGGCGGCCCACGTCCTCGGTACGCAGGCCAATGTGTGGACCGAGGTGACGGAGGACCAGGCGCGCGTGGACTACCAGACCTTCCCCAGGCTCGCCGCGTTCGCGGAGGTGGCGTGGAGCTCCCTGCCCGCCCCCGGGGAGCGGGACTTCGCCGGCTTCGAGCGCCGGATGGAGGTCCACTACCGGCGGCTCGACGCCATGGGCGTCGGGTACCGGCCACCGGCCGGACCGCACCCGTGGCAGCGGCGGCCCGGCGTGGCGGGCCGCCCGATCGAGGGCACGCCCCCGAACAGGTAGGGCACGAACGGACGGGGCACGAACGAGCAGCCCGCGAACAGGCGACCGGCCGTCCCGAACGAGCGGTGGAAAAACGTCGTAAGCATCACCGAAGAGTGGCAAATCGCGCGCACCGGTGATGCCGTACGAAAACGGACCATCTCCCTGGTGGCGGGGGCGAATGCCTCGTAGCGGACCCCCGTCTTCGGGTGCCCCGAAGATGTGCCAGAGTTGCCACGTCCGCCCTGTCAGCACGTACCGTACGGCAACACAGGTGGGACCAGGTGGGGCAGCGGGAAGGGGCAGCCGGTTTGACCACGCACGCACCGCAGGCGGCGCAGTCCGTCACGCTGCCCACGACGCTGGACGAGGCCGTGGCGGCGCTCGCCGCCGTGCCCGCCGCCGTGCCCGTGGCGGGCGGCACCGACCTCATGGCCGCCGTCAACTCGGGACAGCTCAGGCCCGCCGCACTGGTCGGGCTCGGGCGGATCAGCGAGATCCGCGGCTGGCAGTACCAGGACGGTCACGCCCTGCTCGGCGCGGGCCTCACCCACGCGCGCATGGGCCGCCCCGACTTCGCGGCACTCATCCCGGCGCTCGCCGCCGCCGCGCGCGCCGCGGGCCCGCCGCAGATCCGCAACGCGGGCACCCTGGGCGGCAACATCGCCACGGCGGCACCCACCGGGGACGCGCTTCCCGTGCTGGCCGCACTGGAGGCGACACTGATCATCGCGGGCCCGGGCGGAGCCCGCCGGGAGATCCCGGTGTCGCATCTGCTGGCCGGTGTGGACATGCTGCGCGGCGGCGAACTCATCGGCTTCGTGCGCGTGCCGCTGCTGCACGCCCCGCAGGTCTTCCTGAAGGCGACCGGCCGCACCGGACCGGGCCGCGCGATGGCCTCCGTCGCGCTGGTCCTCGACCCGGCGCGGCGCGGAGTGCGCTGCGCCGTCGGTGCCATAGCGCCGATGCCGCTGCGCCCCCTGGACGCCGAGCAGTGGGTCGCCCGGCTCATCGACTGGGACAACAACCGCGCGATCGTCCCCGAGGCGCTGCACGCCTTCGGGGAGTACGTCGCCGCGGCCTGCATCCCCGATCCGGCCCCGGAGCCGGACGGCACCGTACCGACGCTTCCGCCCGCCGTACTGCACCTGCGGCGCACCGTCGCCGCGCTGGCCCGACGAGCACTGGGGAGGGCGCTGTCGTGACCGACGAACAGCACGGAGAGGGCACCACGCCCCAGAGCGGCGGCCGCTGGGACCCGCTGCCCCAGGGTGACTACGACGACGGCGCGACCGCCTTCGTGAAGCTCCCCGAGGGCGGCATCGACGCGCTGCTCGCCTCCACCGACAGTCCGCTGGCCGCGCGCGGGCACGGCTATGTCCCGCCGCAGATAACGCCCACCCCGGGCGCCGATCCCGCGGCCCCCGGCGCCTGGGCGGCCCCCGCCGACGCCGGCCAGTGGCCCGACCCCGGAGCCGTGCCCCAGGGCGCCGGGAACGACCAGTTCACGTACAACCCCGCGGCCACCCAGCACTGGACCTACGAGGAGCCGCGCGCCCCCGAGGCCGCCCCGGCACCGGGCCACGACGTGACCGGCCAGTGGTCGATCCCCGTGGCCGACGGCGACCTCCCGGACGAATCGGGTGAGTTCACCACGTCGTCCCTGGTCCAGCAGTGGGGCGGCACCCCTCCGGCGACCCTCCCGGGCGGTGCTTCCGCCCCTTGGGCGACGGGGGCCGCCGGGCAGCCGTGGGGACAGCAGGACACCGAGGGCGAGGCCGGGCAGCCCCATGAGGCGGCCGCGGGGGCCGGGATCGCCCCTGGGCAGACGTTCGGGGGCCAGGCCGGCGTCGGGCACACGCACGGGGCGGGACCCGCGACCGAGGCCGAGCGGCCGCACGAGACACGGCCCGGCACCGGCCACGCGCACGTGCCCGCCCCGGAGACCGGACAGGCCCACGGGCACACCGGTGAGTTCACGGTGGGCGCCGGGCACGCTCACGAGGCCACGTCCGGCGCCGGGCACCCGCGCGCCGGCGCGACGCCCGGACGGCCCACGCCGGACACCGGCACCGAGCACGCCACGCCGGACCACACGCCCGCGCACGGCACCGGCTACGCGCCGGGGCACCAGGCCGAGCGGTCACGGACCCCCCAGTCCCCGACGGCCGACCACACCGGACGGCCCGGCACCGCAGGCCACACGACCGCCGCCCCCCGCCGCCCCCTGGGCGACGGCCCCTCCACCGACGGCGCGGGCACGGCCTTCACGGGCGAGCACGCGACGGACGGCGCGGGTACGGCCTTCAGGGAAAGCCGCGCCACCGAAGCCACGGGTGGGCCTCTCACGGGCGAACCGGGCAGCGGGAACGCCGCCCAGGCGCACACGGCCGAGCACGTCACCGGGGGCACTGCCGAAGCGCACACGGCCGACCCCTCCGCCCCCTTCCGCGCCGCCGAGCACACCGGCTCCCACGCCTCCGCGTCCGACGCGGCCGTAGCCGCCTCGCAGGCCGCCCACGAGGCCCGTGAGGCCGCCGGGGTGGCGGCGGGCGCCCAGGGGGCCGCAGAGGCCGCCGAGAGGGCCGTAGAGGCGCTTGCGGGGGCCTCGGAGGGCGTGGGCGGCGGGTCGGGTGCGCGGGACGCCGAGGAGTCCGCTGACCCGCAGACCGGTCCCGCCGCCGTCGGATCCGGGTCCGCCGGCCCCGACGGCAGTGATTCCGCCGCCACCTCGGCCCGCCCGGACTCCGACGCCGGCCAGGACGGCTCCACCGCCGCCGACACCCCCGACACCGCCGAGGACCAGGGCCCCCCGCCCTCCGGCGAAGAACACCCCCTCGCCTCCTACGTCCTGCGCGTCAACGGTGTCGAACGCCCCGTCTCCGACGCCTGGATCGGCGAGTCGCTGCTCTACGTCCTGCGGGAGCGCCTGGGTCTCGCGGGCGCCAAGGACGGCTGCTCACAGGGCGAGTGCGGGGCCTGCAACGTCCAGGTCGACGGACGCCTCGTCGCCTCCTGCCTCGTACCCGCCGTGACCGCCGCCGGCAGTGAGGTCCGTACCGTCGAAGGGCTCGCCGAGGACGGCAGGCCCTCCGACGTGCAGCGCGCCCTCGCCCGCTGCGGAGCCGTCCAGTGCGGCTTCTGCGTGCCCGGCATGGCGATGACCGTGCACGACCTGCTGGAGGGCAACCCGGCGCCGACCGAACTGGAGACCCGGCAGGCCCTGTGCGGCAACCTGTGCCGCTGCTCCGGCTACCGGGGCGTCGTCGACGCCGTCCAGGAAGTCGTCGCCGAACGCGAGGCGCACGCCGACGCCGAACACGACGGCGACGAGGCGCGTATTCCTCACCAGGCGGGTCCGGGAGCCGGCGGGGTCCACGCGTCGGCGTTCGAGGCACCCGGAGCCATGAACCCCGGCCCCGCGGGCCGGCACGACCAGGCGTACGGACAGGACGGAGGCCAGGCGTGAGCAACGAAGCCGCCACCGCGACCACCGCCGCGGAGGCAGCACCCGCCCCCGAGCCACTGCCGCACGGCCTCGGCGCGTCCCTGCCGGCCGCCGACGCCCGCGCCAAGACCGAGGGCACCTTCCCGTACGCGGCCGACCTGTGGGCCGAGGGCCTGCTGTGGGCCGCCGTACTGCGCTCCCCGCACCCGCACGCGCGCATCCTGGACATCGACACGTCCCACGCGCGCGAGATGCCCGGCGTCCGGGCCGTCGTCACCCACGAGGACGTCCCGGGCGTGGACCGGCACGGCCGAGGCAGGGCCGACCGCCCGGTCTTCGCGTCCGAGGTCGTACGCCACCACGGCGAGCCCATCGCCGCCGTCGCCGCCGACCACCCCGACACCGCGCGCATGGCCGCCGCGGCCATCATGGTCGAGTACGAGATCCTCGACCCGGTGACCGACCCCGAGCAGGCGTTCGAGGCCGAGCCGCTGCACCCCGACGGCAACCTGATCCGGCACATCCCGCTGCGCCACGGCGACCCGGACGCGGTCGGCGAGATCGTCGTCGAGGGCCTCTACCGCATCGGCCGCCAGGACCCCGCCCCCATCGGCGCCGAGGCCGGCCTCGCCGTCCCGCGCCCCGACGGCGGGGTGGAGCTCTACCTGGCCTCCACCGACCCGCACACCGACCGTGACACGGCGGCCGCCTGCTACGGACTGGAACCCGAGCGCGTCAAGATCGTCGTCACCGGTGTGCCCGGCGCCACCGCCGACCGCGAGGACCAGGGCTTCCAACTCCCGCTCGGGCTCCTGGCGCTGAAGACCCAGTGCCCGGTCAAGCTCACCGCGACGCGCGAAGAGTCCTTCCTGGGACACGCGCACCGGCATCCCACCCTGCTGAGATACCGCCACCACGCCGACGCCGAGGGCAAGCTGGTGAAGGTCGAGGCACAGATCCTGCTGGACGCGGGCGCGTACGCCGACACCTCCTCCGAGGCCCTCGCCGCGGCCGTCGGCTTCGCCTGCGGCCCCTATATCGTCCCCAACGCCTTCATCGAGGGCTGGGCCGTACGCACCAACAACCCGCCCTCCGGGCACGTACGCGGCGAGGGCGCCATGCAGGTGTGCGCCGCCTACGAGGCCCAGATGGACAAGCTGGCCAAGAAGCTGGGCGCCGACCCCGCCGAACTGCGCCTGCGCAACGCCCTGGCCACCGGTGACGTACTCCCGACCGGCCAGACCGTGACCTGCCCCGCGCCCGTCGCCGAACTGCTGCAGGCGGTACGGGACTTCCCGCTGCCCGCGCTGCCCAAGGACACCCCCGAGGACGAGTGGCTGCTGCCCGGCGGCCCCGAGGGCGCGGGCGAACCGGGCGCGGTGCGCCGGGGCGTCGGCTACGGCCTGGGCATGGTGCACATGCTCGGCGCGGAGGGCGCGGACGAGGTCTCCACGGCGACCGTGAAGGTCCAGGACGGCGTGGCGACCGTGCTCTGCGCGGCCGTGGAGACCGGCCAGGGCTTCACCACCCTCGCCCGCCAGATCGTCCAGGAGACCCTCGGCATCGACGAGGTCCACGTCGCCCCCGTCGACACCGACCAGCCCCCGGCCGGCGCGGGCAACCGCAGCCGCCACACCTGGG
Organism: Streptomyces sp. NPDC005648; assembly: GCF_040605395.1. NCBI lineage: Bacteria > Bacillati > Actinomycetota > Actinomycetes > Kitasatosporales > Streptomycetaceae > Streptomyces > Streptomyces sp. NPDC005648. The sequence goes on from NZ_JBEXCS010000019.1 coordinate 91,673, forward strand.
TGTCCGGCGGCGCGGTGGAACGCGCGGCCAAGATGGTCCGCACCCAGCTGCTGCAGCCCCTGGCGCACAAGTTCGGTATGTCGACCGAGCTGCTCCAGATCACCGACGGCAAGATCACCTCGTACGACGGCGTCCTGTCGACCACCGTCACCGAGGCGATGGACGGCAAGGAGCTGTGGGCGACCGCCCAGTGCCGCCCGCACCCCACCGAGCCGCTCGACGAACACGGCCAGGGCGACGCCTTCGTGGGCATGGCCTTCTGCGCGATCCGCGCGGTCGTCGACGTCGACATCGAGCTCGGTTCGGTACGGGTGGTGGAGCTGGCGCTCGCCCAGGACGTCGGCCGTGTGCTCAACCCGGCCCAGCTGGCCGCCCGTATCGAGGCGGGTGTCACCCAGGGCGTGGGCATCGCGTTGACGGAGAACCTGCGCACCGCGCGCGGGCTGATCCGCCACCCGGACCTCACCGGCTACTCGCTGCCGACGGCCCTGGACGCGCCCGACATCCGGATCGTCAAGCTCGTCGAGGAGCGGGACGTCGTCGCGCCCTTCGGGGCGAAGGCGGTCAGCGCCGTGCCCGTGGTCACCTCCCCGGCGGCCATCGCCTCCGCGGTACGCGCCGCGACCGGCCGCCCCGTGAACCGCCTGCCGATCCGCCCGCAGGCGGCGGTGGTGACGGACCGCTCCTGATGGACGGTGTGGTCGTCGTCACGGGTGTGATGGCGTCCGGGAAGTCGACGGTGGCGCAGGCTCTGGCGATGGGGGTCCCCCCACGCCTTTAAGGCAGTGGGGGAGGCTGCCGCGAGCGGCACACGTGCGGGGGGACGTCTTCCGCAGGATGATCGTGTCGGGTCGGCGGGAGTACGTCCCCGGGGCCGCCGCCGGCGGGGCGGCCGAAACCCAGCTCCGGCTGAGGTACCGGCTGTCGGCGGCGACCGCGGACGCGTACGCGCGGGCCGGTTTCACGGCGGTCGTCCAGGACGTGGTGCTCGGCGAGGAGCTGACGGCCTACGTCGACCTGATCCGCACCAGCCCGCTGTACGTCGTGGTCCTGGCGCCGGGGCCGGAGACGGTCGCGGCGCGGGAGGCGGGGCGGGCGAAGTCGGGATACGGCGCTTGGACGGTGACGGAACTCGACGCGGAGCTGCGGGCCCGGACCCCTCGCCTCGGTCTGTGGCTGGACAGCTCGGAGCTGACCGTGGGGGAGACGGTCGAGGCGATCCTCGCGGGAAGGCAACGGGCGAGGGTGCGTTGAGCGTCCTGTGATGAGGGGCCGTTGTCAGTGGCGAGGCGTAGTGTTCTGGTCAGTGGGGACGGCCGCCGGGCCCGCACGGGAGACGGCAGGCGGTGAGCCGCGCCCCGCACGGGGTCTGTGGGCAGGAACATCCGGGGGAACAGATGAGCACGACCGACATCGCCGACATGGCGATCACCTTCACCGAGGACCAACTCGATCCGTACGTCACGCACGCGCCGACCAGGGACTGGCTGACCGGGCCCGGACTGCCCGGCGACGGCGCGCTGCTGACGTTCGCGGCGCTGCGCACCGACGGCCTGCGCACCCTGGCCGAGGCCGTCGACGGCGGTCCGGACCTGGCGCGGGAGCTGCGGGACCGGCTGGTGATAGGGGAGTTGCTCGCGCCGGCCGGCATGGCCGCGGAGTCGATCCTCCTCGACGGTGGCACGGGCGAGATCAGCACGGCCTATCTGTTCGAGCTGATGGAGAACCGCCCGCTCGCTCCCTCGCTGGAGGTGCTGGTGCGGTTCGCCCGGGTCACCGAGGAACTGGCGGATCTACGGGGGCAGTTCGCGTCCTTCGCCGGCCGGCACGGCACGGAGGCGGCCGCCGAGGCGTCCCGCCGTCTGCTGGCCCTGTTCGAGCGGGACACGGACGGCGAGGTCCCGCCGTACTGGAAGGCCGCCGCCCTGATCCGCCCCCTGGCCCTGGCCACCACCCCCGGCACGACCTCCGGTCTCGCCCTGGACATCCCCGCCCGCGTCCTGGACCAGGAGTTCGGGCACGCCCGCGTGGCCCGCTTCGAGGACGTCGACTTCCCGTCCGCGCTCACCCACGAGCCGACCCGCCGCTTCCTGCGCCAGACGGGCCTGCCGGAGACCACGATCCTCTTCCAGATGGACACCGACGTCCCGCTCCAGCCCCTCTCCGAGTACGCGGCGGACGACCGCGGCGCCACCACCTCGCCCTTCGAACTCCCGCCCCGCGCCGACCACTTGATCCGCCTGGGCCACCTGGTCGAGGACAACAGCCTGGTGGTGGACGGCGCGACCGGCGAGGTCCTGAACTGGCACGAGCCCGAGGCGAAGCTGTACCCGTTGAACACGGACGTCTCCACCCTCGCCTTCACCCTCTGGCTCCACCACCGAGAGCGCGAGATAGACAAGTACCTCTCCCACGAACTCACCACCCACGCCTACGACCAACTGGCCGCGACCATGCTCCAGGTCCTCTCCTCGGTCGACCCCACGGCCACGACGACCCCGGCCGACTGGCACTACTGGACCGAGAGGTTCAGGGACGAGCCGGGCGGAGCACTGTAACCGCCCCGCCCCCCTCGCACTCCCCACCACAGCCCCGCACGCCGAAAGGGGCCACCCCCACTGAGGGGATGGCCCTTCACCGCGCCGGCACAGCCAGCCAGAGGCCGTGGCGGGAATCGAACCCACGTAACTCGCTTTGCAGGCGAGTCCCTAAACCACTCGGGCACACGGCCGGGTCGGGGTGGAGGGTCGGTCTCCGGTCCGAACTCGGTGAGATGACGGTATGGCGGGGTGGGGGAGGGGTTCAAGGGGATCCCGGGGGCTGCAACGGGACTGCCATACGCCGTTCATGAAAGGTGGCCGGCGGTGCCGATGTAGGGCCAAGGTCGCAGGTCAGGCGGGGCTTCGGACGGGGGGCGGTTGCCGGGGTGCGGCTTACGCTGGCGGGCATGACCGTTTCTCAGCCGCGCGATGCCGCCGTCGAACAGGAGAGCGCGGGCAGCGCTGATCAGGGGGTGCTGGGGCGGGGGTATCGGGCGCTCAGTGTCGGGATCGTCTCCGTCGTCCTGCTGATCGCCTTCGAGGCGACCGCCGTGGGGACCGCGATGCCTGTGGCGGCACGGGAGTTGGACGGGTTGTCGCTGTGCGCGTTCGCCTTCTCCGGGTACTTCACCACCAGTCTGTTCGGGATGGTGCTCGCGGGGCAGTGGGCGGATCGGCGGGGGCCGGTCGGGGCGCTGACGGCGGGCATCGGATGTTTCGCGGCGGGGCTGCTGCTGGCCGGGACGGCGTCCGCGATGTGGCTGTTCATCCTGGGGCGGGCCGTGCAGGGGCTCGGCGGTGGGCTGGTGATCGTCGCTTTGTACGTCGTGGTCGGGCGGGCCTACCCCGAGCGGTTGCGGCCGGCCGTCATGGCGGCGTTCGCCGCGAGCTGGGTCGTACCGTCGATCGTGGGGCCGCTCGCGTCCGGGGCGGTGACCGAGCATCTCGGGTGGCGGTGGGTGTTCGTCGGGATTCCGGTGCTCGTCGTGTTTCCGCTCGCGATCGCCCTTCCCCAGATACGACGGCGGGCCGGCGGACCGCTGATCGCTGCCGCAGCCGACCGGTCAGGCGCCGGGACATCCAGCGCCGCCGCCTCGCCCACCGACCGCCCCTCCTTCGACCGGCGTCGTATCCGGCTCGCTCTCGGTGTCTCCCTCGGCGCCGGGCTCCTCCAGTACGCCGCTCAGGACCTGCGTCGGCTCTCCCTCGTCCCCGGCGTCGCCGGCGCCGCGCTGCTCGTGCCCGCCGTGCTCGGGCTGCTGCCGCGCGGCACCTACCGGGCGGCGCGTGGGCTGCCGTCCGTCGTGCTGTTGCGTGGTGTCGCCGCGGGGTCGTTCATCGCCGCCGAGTCGTTCGTGCCACTGATGCTGGTCACCGAGCGGGGGCTGACGCCGACGCTGGCCGGGTTCTCGCTCGCGGCCGGGGGCGTGACCTGGGCGGTGGGCTCATGGGTGCAGTCGCGGACGCGGGTGGAGCCGTACCGGGAACGTCTGATGACACTGGGGATGGTTCTGGTGGCCGCCGCCATCGCCGCCGCGCCCAGTGTGCTGATCGACTCCGTGCCCGCCTGGACCCTCGCCGTCGTCTGGGCGTTCGGCTGCTTCGGCATGGGCCTGGTGATCTCCTCCTCCAGCGTCCTCCTGCTGCATCTCTCCGCCCCCGAGGAGGCCGGCACCAACTCCGCCGCCCTCCAGATCTCCGACGCGCTCTCCAACGTCGTCCTCCTGGCAGCGGGCGGCGCGGCCTTCGCGGCTCTCGGCGGCGGCACGGTGACACACACGGCGACCGAGGCGTCCGGCACCGCCTCCCACCCGGCCGCCTTCACCGCCGTCTTCCTGCCGATGGCCGGGGTGGCGCTGTTCGGAGCGTGGGTGACGACGCGGTTGCGGGAGCGGTGAGATGGGTAGCGCGGTCGCCTGGGGCCGGCGGCCGTAATGCGGTCGCCTGGAGGCCGGGCCCGCTCCTACCCTCGTCGACATGTCCCAGATCCCCCTCCCGCCGGCCCTGCCGCCCGCCGTCCCGCCTGCACTCTCCCTTCAGCTCCCGTCCGACCTCCGCCACCGGCTCGACGACCTCGCGGACGCCACCGGTCGGCTTCCCGAGGACATCGTGGTGGACGCCGTGGAGCAGCTGTTGGCGCGGGAGTCGGCCGCGGTGCGGGGGGTGGCGGAGCTGCTCGCCGGGGCGCATGCCGAGCTGTTGCGGAGGCTCGGCGAATGAGCGGAACGCCCTCGCACATGACCCGTCACCTCACCGTCGCCGAGGTCACGCACATCGCGCGGATCGCCTTCGGCGGACGTGACCCCGAGGTGCGCGAGGGCGGGCTTCTCGTGTCCGCCGTGCATCGGCCGCGCGCACGGATGTTCGGTACGGCGGCCTACGAGGACCCCTATGAGCAGGCCGCCGCGCTGTTGCACGCTCTCGCGACGAATCATCCGCTCGTCGACGGCAACAAGCGCACCGCATGGCTCGCCGCCGCGACCTTTCTCGGGGTCAACGGGGTCGACTTGGCGGACTGCGACCAGGTTGCCGCGTACGACCTGGTCATCGATGTCGCCTCGGGGGAGGAGAGCGACATCTCGGTCATCGCCGGGCGGCTGCGGCGGTTGTGACGTGGGTCCCACCCTCGGGCGACCCGGCCTCGTCCGCACATTGACGGGGCCGGGCCGCCGGTAGGGTGGCCCGGTTGTCATACGTAGCCCTGCTCACCTGTTCCAACCGCCGAGCCGCCCGACCCACCCTCGGAGACCGTGACTGCCACCGCCGCCTCTGCCGCGCACTCCCACCACCTCTCTCCCGCCTTCCCCGGCCGTGCCCCCTGGGGCACCGCCAGCAAGCTGCGTGCCTGGCAGCAGGGGGCCATGGAGAAGTACGTCCAGGAGCAGCCGCGTGACTTTCTCGCCGTCGCCACCCCCGGCGCCGGCAAGACGACGTTCGCGCTGACCCTGGCGTCCTGGCTGCTGCACCACCATGTCGTGCAGCAGGTGACCGTGGTCGCGCCGACCGAGCATCTGAAGAAGCAGTGGGCGGAGGCCGCGGCCCGGATAGGGATCAAGCTGGACCCCGAGTACAGCGCGGGCCCGCTCGGCAAGGACTACCACGGGGTCGCCGTGACGTACGCCGGTGTCGGCGTACGCCCCATGCTGCACCGCAACCGCGTCGAGCAGCGCAAGACGCTCGTCATCCTCGACGAGATCCACCACGCCGGTGACTCGAAGTCGTGGGGCGAGGCCTGTCTCGAAGCCTTCGAGCCGGCCACCCGCCGCCTCGCGCTCACCGGCACCCCCTTCCGGTCCGACACCAACCCCATCCCCTTCGTCACGTACGAGGAGGGGAACGACGGCATCCGGCGGTCCGCCGCCGACTACACCTACGGCTACGGCAACGCCCTCGCCGACCATGTCGTGAGGCCCGTCATCTTCCTCTCCTACAGCGGCAACATGCGCTGGCGCACCAAGGCGGGCGACGAGATCGCCGCGCGGCTCGGCGAGCCCATGACCAAGGACGCCGTGAGCCAGGCCTGGCGCACCGCCCTCGATCCGCGCGGTGAGTGGATGCCCAGCGTGCTGCGCGCCGCCGACCAGCGGCTGACCGAGGTCAGGAAGGCCATCCCGGACGCCGGCGCCCTCGTCATCGCCTCCGACCAGGACTCCGCCCGCGCCTACGCCAAGCTCATCCGTGAGATCACCGGCAGCAAGGCGACGCTCGTCCTGTCCGACGACGCGGGCGCGTCCAAGCGGATCGACGACTTCAGCGAGAGCAACGACCGGTGGATGGTCGCCGTACGGATGGTGTCCGAGGGCGTCGACGTGCCGCGGCTCGCGGTAGGCGTGTACGCCACCACCATCTCCACGCCCCTCTTCTTCGCGCAGGCCGTCGGGCGTTTCGTGCGGTCGAGGCGCCGTGGCGAGACCGCGTCCGTCTTCCTCCCGACCGTCCCGGACCTGCTCACCTTCGCCAACGAGATGGAGGTCGAGCGCGACCACGCCCTCGACAAGCCCAAGAAGGAGGGCGAGGAGGACCCGTACGCCGAGTCCGAGAAGGAGATGGAGGAGGCGAACAAGGAGCAGGACGAGGACACCGGCGAGCAGGAGCAGTTCGCCTTCGAGGCGCTGGAGTCCGAGGCCGTGTTCGACCGGGTCCTCTACGACGGCGCCGAGTTCGGCATGCAGGCGCACCCGGGGAGCGAGGAGGAGCAGGACTACCTCGGGATTCCCGGGCTGCTGGAGCCGGACCAGGTGCAGTTGCTGCTGCAGAAGCGGCAGGCCCGGCAGATCGCGCACAGCCGCAAGAAACCGGACGGTGAGGCGGACCTGCTGGAGCTGCCGGCCGAGCGGCGGCCCGTCGTCTCGCACAAGGAGATGATGGAGCTGCGCAAGCAGCTGAACACCATGGTCAGCGCGTACGTCCACCAGAGCGGCAAGCCGCACGGTGTCATCCACACCGAGCTGCGGCGGGTGTGCGGCGGTCCGCCGAGCGCCGAGGCGACGGCCGGGCAGCTGAAGCAGCGGATCGCCAAGGTGCAGGAGTGGGCGACCCGGATGCGGTGACCTGGTGGTCCAGTGGTGCGGGGCGGTTATGGCAGGGGGCCCTAAAGCTGCTGACGGCATTTGTTGCACCCCGTATGAATCAGGACAAACGGAGCTAATCCCTCCTTACCCATGCCCGGATTCTGGACGGAGGCTTCCGCTCAGCGAACCCCCTTCGCTAATGTCCCGCTACGCACACGCCCCGTGGCAGCGCCGCCGCGGAGCGCAGCCGTGAAGCGACGCGGCCCGGCAGCGGCCGGGTCGCCGGCCGATCGGCGGCCTCTGTTGCGCGTCAACGACGGGACTCGGTGACGCACCGCCGCGCGGAGGTCGTCGACCTCACCACTTGGAGGAGTGGGCGTCGTGACCGCGGAGACCTCTCAGACGCTGGACAGAGGACTGCGTGTCCTCAAGCTGCTGGCCGATACGGACCATGGGCTGACCGTCACCGAGCTTTCCAACAAACTGGGCGTGAACCGGACCGTCGTATACCGGTTGCTCGCGACACTCGAACAACACGCGCTCGTACGACGTGATCTGGGCGGTCGTGCCCGGGTCGGGCTGGGCGTGCTGAGGCTGGGGCGGCAGGTGCATCCGCTGGTACGGGAGGCAGCGCTGCCGGCGCTCAGGTCGCTCGCCGAGGACATCGGGGCGACCGCGCATCTGACCCTGGTGGACGGGGCGGACGCGCTGGCCGTGGCCGTCGTGGAGCCGTCCTGGACGGACTATCACGTGGCGTACCGGGCCGGGTTTCGGCATCCACTGGACCGTGGGGCGGCCGGCCGGGCGATTCTCGCGGCGCGGGCCAGGCCGGTGAACGAGCCCGGATACACCCTGACCCATGGGGAGCTGGAGGCGGGGGCGAGCGGGGCGGCCGCCCCGCTGATCGGGGTCACGGGCGTCGAGGGCAGCGTCGGGGTCGTGATGCTGGCGGACGCCGTGCCGGAACGCGTGGGACCACGGGTCGTCGACGCGGCGAGGGAGGTCGCGGAAGCGTTGCGCTGAGCCGCGGGCGGACTCGGCGCGGGCAGCGGCGTTGCACGCGGGTTCGTGGCGCGCAGGCTCCTGGGGCGTGGGTTCGTCGTCGGACACGGGCTCGCTGTGCTCAGGGGCGTCGTGCTCAGGGGCGCCGTGGGCAGGTTCGTTGCGTGCGGGTTCGCTGCGCGCAGGGTCGTTGCGTGCGGGTTCGCTGCGCGCAGGGTCTTTGCGTGCGAGGTCGTGGTGGGCAGAGGCGTTTGCGCGGTCCGTGGCGCACGGGTTCGCTGTGCGCGGTCCGTGGCGCACGGGTTCGCTGTGCGTGGTTTCGTGACGGGCCGGGTTCGTTGTGCATGCGCTTCCGGTGCGCCGGGCCGTGGCGCGCGGGGTCGTTCTGCATGCGTTTCCGGTGCGCGGGGTCGTTGCGCGGCGGGCGTCTGGGCGCGGGTTTCTTGCGTACGTGTGCCTCGTGGGTGGGGTGGTGTGCAGCCCGGTGCTGGTGGGGCCGTGGGGGCGGTGCCGTCCGGGCTGACCGGCGGTGGCCGGAAGTCGTCGTCACGTTAGATTGATCCCGTGCTCTCTCGTCTCACGCGCCCCCGGGCCGTCGCCGTCGCCGCCGTACCCGTCGTGGCGTTGCTCGCCACGGCGGTCCTCGCGCCGCTGCCGTTCTCGCTGGCGCAGCCCGGGATGACGGCGAACGTGCTCGGCAAGAACCAGGGCACACCGGTGATCACGGTCTCGGGGGCGAAGACGCGGCAGACCAGCGGGCAGCTGCGGATGACGACGATCGAGGCGACCAACCCGGACACCCGTGTCTCCCTGTCCGACGTGCTCTCCGCGTGGTTCGCCACCGACAGGGCCGTCATGCCGCGTGACTCCGTCTACCCCAGCGGGCAGAGCACCAAGGAGATCGAGCAGCACAACACCGCGCAGATGAAGGAGTCGCAGGACGCGGCGACCCAGGCCGCGCTGAAGTACCTCGACCTCAGCGCGGACAACGTCAAGGTCACGCTGAAGCTCGCCGACGTCGGCGGACCGAGTGCCGGGCTGCTGTTCACCCTGGGCATCATCGACAAGCTCGACGGCGACGGGAGCGGGGGCGATCTCACCGGGGGTCGGACCATCGCCGGCACGGGGACCATCGACGGCGCCGGGAAGGTCGGCGCGGTGGGAGGCGTGGCCCTGAAGACACAGGCGGCTCGGCGGGACGGGGCGACGGTGTTCCTGGTGCCGAGGGACGAGTGCACCGACGCGAAGTCGGAACTGCCGAAGGGGCTCCGACTGATTCCGGTGACGACCCTGAAGGGCGCTGTGAATTCCCTGGTGGCGCTGGAGACGGGGAAGGGGTCCGTGCCCCGCTGCTGAGTGCGGCAGGGCCGCCCAACTCCACCCGGAGGTGCCGGTCGGACCGGCGCCCTTGAACGCCTCACCCGTGCTCCGGCCGGCTGGACACACCCGCCCCGCGTCCCGCATCCAACCCCCTTGGCCGCAGCAGCAGTTCGGCCAGTGAGGCCAGCCAGTCGACGAGCAGGGCCAGGACGACCGTGAGGATCGAGCCCAGCATCAGCACCGGCATCCGCTGGGTCCTGATGCCGGTCTGGATCAGTACGCCCAGGCCGCCACCGCCGCCGAAGGCCGCCAGGGTCGCCGTGCCGACGTCGAGCACCAGGGCCGTACGGACGCCCGCGAGGATCAGGGGGACGGCGAGCGGCAGCTCCACGCGCGACAGCACGCCCAGCGGGGACATCCCGATGCCGCGGGCCGCCTCCAGCAGGGTCGAGTCGTTGGCCTTCAGACCCGCGACGGTGTTCGACAGCACCGGCAGGACCGCGTAGACGGTGATGCCGATCACGGCCGACCTCATACCGGTGCCGAGCCAGATCACCAGCAGGGCGAGGAGGCCGATCGCCGGGGTGGCCCGTCCCATGTAGGCGACTGTCATCGCCGCCCGGGTCACTCTCCGGAACGCCTTGCGGGTCAGCAGGATGCCCAGGGGGATCGCGATGACCACCACGAAGGAGGTGGAGATCGCGGTCAGTTCGATGTGCTGCCAGAGAGCTCTGGAGACCTTGCCGTCCGACAGCGCGTTCCTGGAGATCGCGTCCAGGTCCGTCTGTCGGAACCACAGCCAGGTCGCCAGCAGGACGGCGACCAGCACGCCCGGCAGAAAGGTCAGCTTCTGCCAGGCGACGCGCGCCCTGGGAGAACCCGAAGGCGCCGCGACCCCGGCTCGGGTCCCGGACCCGGTCTCGTCCCCGGCTCGGGTCCCGGACCCGGTCTCGTCCCCCGCTCGGGTCCCGGCCCCGGTCTCGTCCCCCGCTCGGGTCCCGGCCCGGGGTCCAGTCCCCGTCTCGACCCCGGCCCCGGTCATGACCGTGTCTCCGCTCCGGCGCCGCCCTCCTGCCAGGCGGGCGTCTGCGGGGTGCGGGTCTTTTCCAGGGCGTGCTGGTGTTCGATCGCCGTCAGGCGGTCGGCCTCCAGAAGGTCGTGCACCCGGTGCTTGAGCGTCTCCATGTCGACGACACCCTCGTACTCCCCGCGCCGCCCGGTCACCGGCACCCGCCCCGCGTTGTCGGTCAGCACCGCCTCCAGCGCGTCCCGGAGGGTGGCGTCCCGGGTCACCGTGGCGGTCACCGGTGTGCCCGCACGCGTCAGCGAACCGCGCGCCCGCATGAGGTCGCCGCGGCGCAGCCACCTGTAGGGGCGGCGGTGCTCGTCGAGGAGGAGGATCTCGTTCGTACCGCTGGCGCGAAGCCCGTTGAAGATCTCCTGGAGCGGGTCGTCGACGGTCGCCGTCGGGCAGGCGGTGATCTCCACGTCCCGTACGCGGGAGAGGTTCAGCCGCTTCAGGGCCGCGCCCGCGCCGACGACGCCCGAGACGAAGTCGTCCGCCGGGTGGGTGAGGATCGCCTCCGGGGTGTCGAACTGGGCGATGTGCGAGCGTTCGCGCAGCACGGCGACACGGTCGCCGAGCTTGATCGCCTCGTCGAAGTCGTCCGTGACGAACACGATCGTCTTGCGCAGCTCGCGTTGCAGCCTGATCAGCCCCTCCTGGAGATGATCACGGGTGACCGGGTCGACCGCGCCGAACGGCTCGTCCATCAGCAGTACGGGCGGATCGGCGGCCAACGCCCGTGCCACACCGACACGTTGCTGCTGATCGCGGGAGAGCTGGCGCGGATGGCGGCCGTGGAACTCGCCGGGGTCCAGACCCACCAGGTGGAGCAGTTCCTCGACCCGTGACCGGATGCGCGCCTTGGACCAGCCGATCATCCTCGGTACGAGGGAGATGTTCTGGGCGACCGTCATGTGCGGGAAGAGACCGGACGACTGGATCGCATAGCCCACCTCGCGGCGCAGCTTGACCGGATCCATGTGGGTCACGTCCTCGCCGTTGATCCGGACGCGACCACCCGACGACTCGATCAACCTGTTGATCATCTTGAGCGTGGTCGACTTGCCGCATCCGGACGGCCCTACGAAGACGACGGTCTCGCCCGCCTTGATCTCCATGGTGACGTTGTCGACGGAGGGGTGAGGGTTGCCGGGATACCTCTTGGTCAGGTTCTCCAGCTCGATGGACGCACCCGATGCGCCGGACTCGGCCACGGGCTCGGCCACGGACTCAGCCACGGATCCCCCTCGGAATGGTCAGCCGTCCGATCAGGACGAACACGGCGTCGAAGAGCAGGGTGAGGGCGATGATCCCGAGCGTGCCGGCGAGGACCTCGTTGAGCGCGTTCCCGCTCCCCGGCGAGCCGATGCCGCGGAAGATCTCGTTGCCGAGGCCCGGACCGGAGGCGTACGCGGCGATCGCTGCGATGCCCATCAGCATCCGCGTGGAGGCCCGGATCCCGGTCAGGATCGGCGGCCAGGCCAGCGGCAGCTCGACCCGGGCCAGCCGCGTCAGCCGCGACATCCCGATCCCTCTCGCCGCGTCCACCAGCGGCGGATCGACCCCGCGCAGTCCGACGACGGCGTTGCGCACGATCGGCAGCAGCCCGCAGAGGCAACACCGTTGCCTTTAGCCCAAGTTGGTGTTGTCAAGCCCACCTTCCTTGATCATCTCGAAGTGGAGGGCGTACGGCTGGGCTGTCCTTGGGTGCTTGCCAGCAGTGAAGGTGTACTTGCTGTTGCGCTTGCGGACGCGTGCTTTCAGCCGCTGACGTGGCCCCTTGGGCAGGAGGCCGGCCAGGACGGCCCGGCCGATCGCCCCGACGAGGGTCACCGGGTTGGGCGGGGCGATGCCGCGGGCGGCCACGATCTGGTCGGCGGCCGCATTGAGCAGCACGGTCATGCTGACGCGTTCCGCCGACAGGCCCGGCTGGGCGGTGACCAGGTCGCCCGCGACGCGCACCAGGGCCTGGTAGGCCGTCAGCAGTGCGTAGACCTCCTGCTCGATGCCGGGGACCGTCCGCGAGCGCAACACCCGCCCGTCGAGGATGGTCGACTTCAACGAGAAGTAACAGGTCTCCGCCTGCCACCTGCGGTGATACAACGTGATCAGCTCGTGGGCGGGGTAGCGCTCGGCATCCAGCAGACTGGTCATCAGCCGCCACAACTCGGTGCGGCGAGTGCCGTCGGCCAGCGTGACAGTCATCCAGGCTTCCACGATCCGGACTTCGAGTCGCCCGTAACCGCGCCCCGCCTTGTATTTACCGGCACAGACAGCGGTCAGGTACGAACCGTCCGGCAACGGGCGGCGCACCGTCGGACGCCGTTTGCGGGTTGAGCGCAGGAGGAAGGACGCCCCGGTGCCCGTCACCGCCTCCAGGAAGTCGAACGCGTCGTAATAGGCGTCGGCCAGCAGCACCATCGAGGCGTCCAGATGGTCCAGCAGGCGGCGGGCGTAGCCGAGCTCACCGATCGTGTCCGGGCCGAAGGCCGCGCCGAGGAGGGCGCGGGTCCCGCACTCGACGAGGGCGACCATGCGCAGGAGGGGGTAGCCGAACTCCAGCACCGGGCCGCCGTGCTTGGGGAAGCACCAGGTCACCGCCTCCTCGTCGGGAATGCTCAGGGTGGTGCCGTCCACCGCGACCACCCGCAAACCCCGCCAGAAGGTACCGCCCTGTCCCCGGGTGGCCACCGGTCCGGCGAGGACCTCGAACAGGCGGCGCAGCGGAGCACTGCCCAGTCGGCAGCGGGCCCGCGACAAGGAAGACGCACACGGCCGGGTTGCCACGATCCCACGCAGTCCCGCCCCGAGCTTCCCCCACACCGCCTGGTAGGACGAGCGCTCGAAGAAGACGAGGGCAAGGACGAAATACACCACTACTCGCGCCGGCAGCAGCCGCACACGCCGCTCACGCGAGCCAGTCTCCTCAAGGACCGCGTCGACCAGCTGCGGGTCGACGACTTGCGTCAACTCCCCCAGGTGGCCGGGGGCGTACACATCATGAGCCGACGCCAGAAGCGGCGGGGTGGCAGAATGACGCGGCAACGGGACCTCCGGTACGACGATCTCTGGGCTCGACACCACAGGGATCTACCAGGGGTCCCGTCCTCTCGTTCATCGACTTGACAAAGCGCCGGACGTCATAAAGCAACGGTGTTGCACGTCAAGGGACACGACCCCCGATGAGCAGCAGGAGCTCATCGAACCGTCCCCGCCCCGTGGTGCCGTAGGTCCAGCCCAACTCCGAGGCGCTGCCGAAGCTTTACGTGCACGGTCTGTCCCACCGCGACTTCGTCCACGTGCGGACGGACGGCCTGGCAACGAAACTCTGGCTGGGGCGGGCGCATCGCGCGTCCTGGACCTGCTCGCGCCGGTCGACGCTTCCGATCTTCGGACGCTATGGGGTCTCGGTGATCAGTTGGGGACGGGTGAGCGCGTGGTGCGCTGGAGGATCACTCCCCGAACGAGCCGGTGCAGGGTGTCCACTTCGGCCCGGATGCGGTCCTCGTCGTCACCGGCGACGGACACGGCGCCGGAGGTGTAGGTCATGGTGATCGTCGTGAGTTCTCTCGCGCAGGCGGCGGGGTCGGGAACGCCATAACCGCGGGCAATCGGTTCGAGGTATGCGGTCATGTGCGCTGCGGCGCGGTGCTCCATGACGTCCATGATCTCCTGGGTCTCCCTGTTGCCGGCTTCGTGCAAGCGCAGAGAGGTGTACAGCCGGAACAGCTGCCGCTGCTTCGTGATGAGATCAGCTGCCCGCTCGTAGTAGACGGCCAGGCGCTCTTCGGGGGAGCCGGCTGAGTCGTCGACTTTAGGCAGGTTGGCGAAGAACTCGGTCGACCCTCGCTCGAGAACAGCCCTCAGGACGCCGGCCTTGCTACCGAAGTGGTGGTAGACCGAGCCGACCGGAAACCCGGATTCCTCGCAGATCTGGTTGATCGAGACGCTGCCGTACCCCTTGGACCCGAACAGGCACTCGGCCGCATCGATGATCTGATTGCGGGTATCGCGTGCGGTAACCATGCGGGGAGCCTATCCGGTGGTCGCTGTGAGGGCTGATGCGGCGAAATCCCGCATCGCGGGCGCCTTGGAGATCGCCGTGGCGGCTTGCCGGAGCGGGTTGAGGAGTACCTCACCGCTGCCGGCAGAGGACTGGAACGCCACGGACAGCGCCGCGACGGCACGGTCGCCGACCAGCACGGGCACCGCCACGCACGCCAGTCCGGGAGCGGTCTCTTCGCGGTCGGTCGCATGTCCGGCCGCTTTGACGGAGGCCAGCTGGCGGCGTATCTCGTCGGGCGTGGTCAGGGAATGGGCCGTCCTGCGCCGGAGCGGCCCGTCGAGTGCGTAGGCCGTGCTCTTCTCGTCGGAGAAGGCCAGCAGCGCCTTGCCCACCGCAGTGCAGTTCGCGGGCAGCCGGTCGCCGACCGTGGCGGGCGTGGAGACGGAACGCCGGCTGGGCAGCTTCTCCAGGTACACGACATCGGCATCGCGCAAGATCGCGAAATGCAGGGTCTGGCCGGTGAACCGGTGCAACTCCTCCAGATGCACCAACGCGGCCTCGCGCAACGCCGCCTCGGGTGGCAGCGCGCCAAGGGAGAACATCCGAAGGCCGATGCGGTATCCCTCGCGGGTCTGCTCGACCGCACCGAGGTCGACGAGCATCGACAACACCCGGTGCGCGGTCGACTTCGACAGGCCGCTGATGCGGACGACCTGGGCGAGGGTCAGAACTCTGTGCCTGTGGCTGAACGCGTTCAGAACATCGAAGGCCTTCCACAGCACGGACGGTGCGGCTGCGCCGGAGGGCGTCGTGACGCCGGATGCTGACTCATCGATCACAGCGGCTCCCTGCCATCGCTTAGAGCAAGCGCTCTAGAGTGAACGTTCTAGAGCGATTGCTCGGATGTTACGTCCGCATGAACCGCCGCGCAATGTGCCCGCTGAAGATTGTTTTGCGCGGATCAAGCGCCTCGGGTCACGGCCGTCTGATCAAGGCGCAGGGAATTGGCGTTCCGGCCGCCGGGACGGTTCTGCAACAGGGCTTCCGGCCCGGACCTATCGTCCGGGCACAACCCGCCCCCCTACTCACGGAGCAACCATGGCCCGAGTCGGACACCATGTGATCGTCGGTGGCAGCGCGGCCGGGGTCGCGGCCGCCCTGGCTCTGCGGCGCACCGGTTTCGACGGCGCGGTGACGATCGTCGACGCGAGCCCGAGGCTGCCCTACGAGCGCCCCGTCCTGTCGAAAGGCCTCAGCGGCGACGAGGAGGCGATGTTCCGCCCGATCGTCCCCGCCAAGGACTACCGGGCCGCCGAGATCGAACTTCGTCTCGGCTGCGAAGTGGACACGCTCGATCCGGAAGCCGGCCTGGTCAGGCTTTCGGACGGTGAGGCGATGAACGCCGACCGGGTCCTGCTGACGACCGGGGTGTCGGCCCGGCGCCTGTCCGTCCCGGGCAGCGGTCTGCGCAACGTGCTGACCCTGCGGGACTTCGACGACGCCCGCAAGCTCGCCGCCGTGATCGCTTCGGGCGGTCCGCTGGTGATCGTGGGCGGCGGTTTCATCGGGATGGAGGTCGCCGCGGCAGCGCGGACCGCCGGCTGCGCCGTGACCGTCGTGGAGGCGGCGCCGATGCCGCTGCTCCCGCTTGGGCGTCCCCTGGCCCGGTTGGTCACCGAACTGCACCGCCAAGAAGGGGTGCGGGTCCTGACCGGAGCGAAGATCGAGGCGTTCCTCGGCACCGAAGAGGTGCAGGAAGTACTGCTGTCCGATGGAGAGCGGCTGCCCGCGGCCGCCGTGGTCGTCGGTGTCGGGGTCGTTCCCAACGACGAGTTGGCGGCGGCCGCCGGCGCCGAGGTCCGGAACGGGCAGGGGATCGTCGTCGACGCCTGCGGCCGGAGCACACATCCCTGGATTCTGGCGGCGGGCGATGTGACCGTGCAGTCGCACCCCCGTCTGGCCGAGCCCGGCCGCATCGAGCACTGGGACAACGCCCAGCAGCAGGGGGCCGCCGTCGGCGCCACCATGGCGGGCGACCCCCGGGTCCACGACGCCGTTCCCTACTTCTGGTCGGAGCAGTACGGCCTCACCCTGCAGATGGTCGGCCGCCCCTGGGCGGATGACCGGCTCGTCGTGCGCCCTGGCGCCGACCCCCGACACTTCACCGCCTTCTGGCTCAGGGACGGCTTGGTCGTCGCCGCCGCCGGCCTGGACGCCGTTCGCGACCTCGCCATGGCCAAGAAGCTGGTCGAACGCACGGCACCGGTGTCGGCAGAGGTCCTCGCCGACGCTTCTGTCGGACTCCGCGCCCTGGTCAAGGAGACGGCACGCCGCTGAGGGCCGAGGCCGTTCCGGCCGCCGGAACGAATCGCCGTCCAGGGCACGGACCTGGCCGACACTCCACACACCATTCCACCGAAAGGAGGCGCTGTGAGCGTCTCGATCACGACCTCGGACGTCAAGGCCGGCGAATACAGCGTGCGACTCAACCGCGCGGGCGAGGGGAATCGCGAAGCCATCCTCTTCCTGCACGGATCAGGCCCCGGCGCGACCGGCCTGTCCAACTTCGGCGGCACCATCGAGGCCTTCGCCGAGGACTACGACTGTCTGGTGATCGACCAGGTCGGCTGGGGCGACTCCAGCCACCCGGAGGACACCCCGCCCGGCGCCAGGCTGCGGCAGAACGCCGAGACCTGCCTGGCCCTGATCGACGAACTCGGCCTCGACAAGGTCCACCTGGTGGGCAACTCGATGGGTGGTTCGCTCGCGCTGAACCTGCTGACCCGCGCCCCTGAGCGCTTCGGCAAGGCCATCACCATGGGGACGGCGGGCGCCGGGAACATGGGGGCTCCCAGCCCGGCGATGTGGCGCCTGATCACCTTCTACGACGACCCCACCCCTCGGGCCATGGCCGAGCTGATCTCCTACATGCTGTACGACCCGACCCTGTTCGGGGACCGGCTCGCCGCCATCGCGGAGGAGCGGGTCGCCATGGCGACACGGCCCGAGGTGCGGCGTTCCCACCTGCAGACCTTCGCCCCGAGGCCCGCCAACCCCCTCGTCCTCCCGGAGGTCGCGCTCAAGCGCATCCCGAACGAGGTCCTGTTCGTCCACGGCAGGGAGGACGTCATCGTCCCGCCCGAGGGCAGTGAGTGGTTCGCCCGGCGCGTCCCGAACTCGCGGCTCCATCTGATGCCGCACTGCGGTCACTGGGCGCAGATCGAGCAGGCGGACAGGTTCAACAACGTCACCCGCGCCTTCCTCGCGGGTCAGATCTGAAGTGGAGTCATGCACATGAGCTTCGTCAGCGCTCTGGGCTACATCGTCTTCCGCGGTCCGCTCGAGGCCTGGAGGACGTTCGGAACCGACGTGCTGGGCCTCCAGCTCGCGGCTTCGGACGACCCTGACACCTTGCTGTTCAAGAATGACGAGAGGGCATGGCGTATCGCCGTGGAGGCCGGGGAACCGGCCGGCCCGAAATCGGTGGTCGCGCTCGGTATGGAGGTCAGGTCCCCCAGGGATCTGGAGGTCCTGGCCGGGAATCTGCGTTCGCTCGGCGTCGACTTCCGGGAGGACGAGAAGCTCGCCGCCCGCCGCGGCGTCCGGAGGCTGATCAGCTTCGCCGACGTCGCCGGGAACACGGTCGAGGCCTATTACGGCGCGACGCAGGCCAAGGAGCGATTCGTCTCTCCGCGCGGCCTCACCTTCGTCGCCGGCGACATGGGCCAGGGCGACTTCGGCGTCGGTCATGCCTTCATGTTCGTCCCCGACCCGGCGAAGACCGCGAAGTTCTACCAGGACGCTCTCGGGTTCCGGCTCAGCGACACGATCGACCTCGGGCCTCAGGCGGCCCAGTTCCTGCACTGCAATCCCCGGCACCACTCGATGGCGTTCGGTGCCATCCCCGGAGTCCCGCCCGGCATCGGTCACCTGATGCTGGAGGTGACGAGCCTGGAGGACGTCGGACGGGCCATGGACCTCGTGCAGAAGCAGGGCATCCCGATGCGGATGTCGATCGGCGAGCACACCAACGACCGGATGACCTCCTTCTATGTCGTGACGCCCTCCGGTTTCGACATCGAGTACGGCTTCAACGGCCGCGTCATCGACGACGACGCGTGGACGGTCGGCCACTACGACGCCGTGAGCATCTGGGGCCATCACTTCCTGGCGGCCTCTTCGGCTCCCGGCGCCTGAGAACGAAAGGAGCGGGACATGTTCGACATCGCCGACCTGGTCCAGCCCGACAAGGGGCTCATCGACCCAAGCATCTACACCGATCCCGAGATCTACCAGGCCGAGCTGGCGAACGTCTTCGCCCGGAGCTGGCTCTTCCTGGCCCACGACAGCCAGTTGCCCAAGAAGGGCAGCTTCCTGCAGACCTACATGGCCGAGGACCCGGTCCTGGTGGTCCGTCAGCGGGACGGCTCGGTCAAGGCGTTCCTCAACCAGTGCCGGCATCGGGGCATGCGCATCTGCCGTGCCGACGAGGGTGTGGCCAAGGCATTCACCTGCAGCTATCACGGCTGGGCGTACAACATCGCCGGTGAGCTGGTCAGCGTGCCGATGGAGGACCGCGCTTACCACAACGAGATCGACAAGTCCCAGTGGGGACCGCGGCAGGTGCCGCGCATCCACAACTACAAGGGCTTCTACTTCGGCACCTGGGATGACGAAGCCCCCTCCTTCGAGGAGTACCTGGGCGACATGGCGTGGTACTTCGACGCCATGGCCGACCGCTACGACGACGGTCTCGAACTCGTCCCGGGCGCGACCAAGTGGGTCATCGACGCCAACTGGAAGTTCGCCGCCGAGCAGTTCGCCAGCGACATGTACCACGTTCCGATCTCCCATTCCTCGGGGTTCGTCGCGCTGTTCGAGGACCCCGAGATCCGGGCGCTGGCGGCGGGGGCCCTGGCAGCCCCGGGCCGTCAGTTCAGCGGGAACGGCCACGGTTCGGGGTCCGGTCTCCGGCCCGACCTCGTGCCCGACCCGGCCGGCCCGGCCTTCGACGCCTTTCTCATCGAGCGCCGGGAGGAGATCTACCGCCGCCTCGGCGAGCAGCGCGCCCTGGCGGTGTACGGGCACAACACCGTGTTCCCCAACTTCTCCTGGCTGGCGACCAACAACACGATGCGGGTGTGGCACCCGCGCGGACCGGGCCGTATCGAGGTGTGGTCCTGGGCCTACCTGCCCAAGAACGCTCCCGAAGAGGCCAAGCGGGCGTCACGCCTCAACACCGTCCGCACCTTTTCGCCGGCCGGAGTGTTCGAGACCGACGACGGCGAGAACTGGACCGAGGTCCAGCAGGTCCTGCGCGGCCACATCGCGCGGCAGACCACCTTCAACGCGCAGATGGGACTCGGTCACGAGCAGCGCGACCTGGACGGCATGCCAGGCCGGACGGCCGGTGACATGTTCACCGAGATGGCCGGCCGCGGCATGTACCAGCGCTGGGCCGACCTGATGTCCGGCCTGTCCTGGCAGGAGATCGCCGAACTGGACAAGCGGCGGCGTGAGCAGGAGGAGGCGAAGCAGTCATGACGACGGAGACAATCCGCGTCCCCGCGCTCGTCGGCGTGGAGACCCAGCACCGGATCGAACAGTTCCTCTACGCCGAGGCCGCCCTCCTGGACGACCACCGGTTCACCGAGTGGCTGGAGTTGTTCACCGACGACGTCCACTACTGGTTGCCGACCCGCGTGACGCGCACCGTCCGTGAACGTGACATCGAGATCGCCGGGCCCGACGGCGCGGCGTTCTTCGACGACGACAAGGCGTTCCTCGCGGGCCGGGTACGCCGTCTCACCTCCGGCCAGGCCTGGTCGGAGGAGCCGCCGTCGCGGACCCGGCGGCTGCTGACCAACGTCCGTGTGACGGAACTGGACTCCGGCGAGTTCGAGGTGCGGGTCAACTTCCATGTGCTGCGCAGCCGCCTGGAACTCCACCAGGACAGCTTCTCCGGCGAGCGCACCGACCTCCTGCGTCCGGCCGACACCTCAGCGGGATTCCAGATCGCCCGCCGCAAGATCGTCCTGGACACCACGACCCTGCCCGCCCCGAGCATCAGCGTCTTCCTATGAGTACCTCCTGGATCCGCGCCTGCGGCATCGACGACATCGACGACGGAGAAGCCTTCCGCCTGGACACCGTGCCCCCGGTCTCTGTGTTCCGTTCCGGGGACGAGTTCTTCTGCCTCGACGACACCTGCACCCACGAGGACTACTCGCTGGCCGACTCCTGGGTCGAGGACTGCACCGTGGAGTGCCCCCTCCACCAGGCCAAGTTCTGTCTGCGCACCGGCGCCGTCCTGGCACAGCCGGCGACCCGGCCGCTGGTCACCCACGAGATCAAGGTCGAAGGCACCGACATCTACGTCCGTATCGATCGCGAGCGCGCAGAGCACAGGGAAGAAGAGCACAGGGAAGGAGCGCACCATGGGGCGGCTTGACGGCACGTCCGCGGTGGTCACCGGTGGTGCCTCCGGGCTCGGCCGCGCGATCGTCGAGCGCTTCGTGGCGGAGGGGGCGCGGGTCGTCGTCCTCGACCGCTCGAAGGTGCGGCTGGAGGAGCTCTCCGAAGAGCTCGGCGACGCGGTACGCACCATCGCCGGTGACGTGCGGTCGTTCGAGGACAACAGCCGAGCCTGCACTGTCGCCGAACGCGAGTTCGGCGGACTGGACGCCTTCATCGGCAACGCGGGCATCTGGGACTTCGGCAGGTCTCTGATCGACACCCCCGCCCACGTCCTTGCCGACGCCTTCGACGAACTGTTCGCCGTCAACGTCAAGGGCTACCTGCTCGGTGCCAAGGCGGCGGCCGAGCCGTTGCGGAAGACGAACGGAACGCTCATCCTGACCCTCTCCAACGCGGCGTTCTTCCCGGCCGGCGGCGGGCCGCTCTACACGGCCAGCAAGCACGCCGCTCTCGGACTGGTCCGCCAGCTCGCCTACGAGCTGGCCCCGGAGGTCCGTGTCAACGCCGTCGCCCCCGGCGGGCTGGCCACCGATCTGCGAGGGCCCGGAGCTCTGGGGCTGGCCGACACGTCGATCACGGAGGAACTCCCCATCGACACCATCCTCCGCGAGCACTCGGCCCTGCGCACCGCGCCGGAACCCGCCGACTGCACCGGCCCGTACGTGCTGCTGGCCTCCAAGGAGGCCCGGACGTTCACCGGCACGGTGATCGACATCAGCACCTTCGGCACCCCGCCCCGCCGACAGTAGGCGTTCACCTTGCCCGCCCGGGCCGCCCGGGCGGGCTCCGTATGCCCTTGGCCGGGCCGTCCTCCGGGAACACAGTTGACCAGTACTTCCTCCCAACAGGCGGCGGACTCGACCGTCGACCAGCGCTCCTCCCGCCTGATCCTTGCCGCTCTCGCGGTGGCGGGGTCACTGGTGGCCGTCCACCAGACGACCGTGACCCCGCTGCTGCCCGACCTCGCCCGCCACTTCGACACCTCGTTGACGGCCGTCTCCTGGGTCTTCACCGCGCCGCTCCTGACCGGAGCGGTCGCCACCCCACTGCTGTCGCGTCTGGGCGACATGTACGGGAAGAGACCCTTGATCCAGCTGACTCTCAGTCTGCTCCTGACGGGCTCGGTCGTGTGCGCGTTCGCCCCCTCACTGGGCGTCCTCATCGCCGGACGGGCGCTCCAAGGCGTCAGCGTGGCGCTGTTCCCGCTGGCCATCGGCCTGATCCGGGAGGTGCTGCCACCCGACCGTGTCATGAACGGCATCGGTGCCGTCAGCGCCACCATGGGAGTCGGCGGCACCCTGGGAATGATCATCACAGGACTGGTCACCGCGGTGACGGACGGTTTCCGCCCCGTGTTCTGGGTGGCGATCATCCTCAGCGTGACCGCCCTGACGCTCATCGCCCGATGGGTGCCGTCCGGCGGCGCCCGGCATGGCGGCAAGCCGGACTATCCGGGTGCCGCCCTCCTCGCCCTGACCCTGGTCTGCCTGCTCCTGGCCATCAGCAAGGGCAACACCTGGGGATGGACATCCGGCCGGGTACTCACCCTGTTCGGCGCCGCTGTCCTCCTGGGCGGAGCGTGGACGCTGACCGAACTGAGAGTCACCCAGCCGCTGGTGAAACTGTCCCTGCTCGTCGGTCACCGCTCCCTGTCAGCCAACACTCTGTCGCTTCTGCTGGGCTTCTCGATGTACGCCTCCTTCACCTTGGTCGCGAACCTGGTGCAGACGCCTCGAAGCGCCGGATACGGCCTGGGAGGCTCCATCCTGGATGTCGGCCTGTACTCGCTGCCGATGATGGTGACGACGCTGTCGGCCGCGGGCCTGGCGAGTCGTCTCGCACGCCGGATCGGCCAGGCGTTCACCATCGCCGTGGGCGCGGTGATCTCCGGATGTTCTTTCCTCTGGCTCGCGCTGTCGAACACCCATGGCTACGACTTCCTCGGGCAGGGGGCCCTCCAGGGGCTCGGTCTCGGGATCTCCCAAGCGGCCCTCGGTGTCCTGGCCGTCGAGCATGTTCCCCTGGCCCAGAGCGGAATCGCCAGCGGGATCAACTCCCTGGTGCGCACGGCGGGAGGAGCGATCTCCGGCGCGGCGGTCGGGGCTGTTCTGGGTGGAAGCGCGGCGACTCTGCACGACTATGTTCTGTGCTTCTTCTTCATCGCAGGCACTTCCTGGCTCGCGGGCCTGATCGCCGTGGCCCACAGGTTCGCCTACAACGGCGACCCGGCAAGGCCACTGCCGTCAGCCCGCACGCCGTAAGGCCCTGGACGGCGTCGCCATCCGGCGCCTTGAGGGGGCCGGCTTCGCGCAACGCGTTCCGCACGACGGCTCGGCGGTGAAGGTGCAGCACCCCGCGGGGTGCGCGACCGTGTCGCTCAGCACCCGCCGCACCTCCGTGGAGCGGGCCGCGAGGCCACCGTCGCGACGCGCGTACTGGCCAGCGGAACACCCGCTAGGACGGAAGGCGGTTCAGGGGCGAACGTGCTCTTGTGCTTGCTGCTCTCGCCATTGCTGGACCGCCGAGGGGATGGTCCAAGTGGCTCCGCCCACGAGGTCCGCACCTGGATCGCCGCCTGTGCCCCCGCGGCCGCGACGTCCGGACCGTACGAGATGACCTCCCGTTTCCACGAGGCGATCCCCGCGCGGATCGCCGGATGGCGACAACTACCGCGAAAGGACTGTGAAACCGGCATGGCAGTGGACTCGAAAGTGATCGCGCAGGCCGCCGCGCGACTGACCGGCGCCATGGAACGAGGCCGCGCTGTCGCCCCGGTCCGCGACCTGCTCGGCGCCCAGGACATCGGTGCCGCCTACGCGGTACAGCAGGAACTGACCCGGCGCAGGCTGCGCCGCGGAGCCGTGGTGGCCGGCCGGAAGATCGGCCTGACCTCGCCCGCCGTGCAACGCCAACTGGGCGTCGACCAACCGGACTTCGGTGTCCTGTTCGCCGACATGGACGTCTCGGCCGAGCCGGAGGTGCCCTCCGCGCGGCTGCTGCAGGCCAAGGCGGAGGCGGAGATCGCCTTCGTCCTCGGGGAGGACCTGGCCGACGGCGACCTGGACCCGGCACAGGTGCGGGCCGCGGTCGACCACGCCGTCGCCGCGCTGGAGATCGTCGACAGCCGTATCGCCGACTGGGACATCACCCTCGCCGACACGGTCGCCGACAACGCCTCAAGCGGCCTGTACGTCCTCGCCGAACGCCGGCTCACGCTCGACGAGTTCGAGCCGCGGGAGACCACCATGCGGATGTACGCCGACGACGTCCTCGTCTCCGAGGGCTCGGGCGCCGCCTGCCTGGGCGACCCGCTCAACGCCCTGGCCTGGCTGGCCCGCACCGCGCGGGAGTTCGGCGAGCCGCTGCGCGCCGGGCAGGTCGTCCTCTCCGGCGCTCTGGGCCCGATGGTCCCGGCGCCTCCTGGCACTCGCATCCGGGCCGAGATCAGCTCGCTCGGCGAGGTCACCGCCGCATTCTCCGAGAAGAGGGACGCATGACACCCCGTAAGACCAAGGTCGCCATCATCGGCTCGGGCAACATAGGCAGCGACCTGATGATCAAGATCCTGCGCCTGTCGGACACGCTGGAGGTCGCCGCCATGGTCGGTATCGACCCGGCCTCCGACG